>WRHA01000153.1 GCA_009783395.1 Defluviitaleaceae bacterium | reverse complement strand
TGGGGGATTCGCCTGCGACTGTGCGCGAGGAGATCCAATCGCTAATCGATGCAGGGCAACTCTTCGCACCGGATCGCGCCGCCGAGGCCCGCGCACATATGCGAAATCGCAGCCCCGTTGTAAAAGCCCTTTGTCTGCACATTGCGCACGAATGCAACTTGCGGTGTGCGTATTGTTTTGCGGGAAAGGGCAATTATTCCGAAACAGATCGTGGCTTGATGCCCTTTGCGGTCGGCAAAAACGCGCTCGATTTTTTAATCGAAAACTCGGGTACGCGTCGCAACCTTGAAGTGGATTTTTTTGGCGGCGAACCGATGTTGAATTTCGATGTTGTGAAAAAAATCGTTGCATACGGTCGCGAACGCGAGGTTGCCGCAGGGAAAAATTTTCGCTTCACACTTACAACAAATGCCGCGCTTCTCGACGACGAAAATATCGCGTACATAAATAAAACTTTCGACAATGTTGTGCTTTCGCTCGACGGTCGCAAGCATGTAAACGACGGGATGCGTAGGCTTGCGTCGGGAGGCGGCAGTTATGAAAAAATTTTGCCGAAAATAAAAGCCCTTGCCGATGCGCGTGGGCATGAGAATTACTATGTACGCGGCACCTATACGCGGCACAATCTTGATTTTGCCGCCGATGTTCTGCACCTTGCCGATGCGGGGTTTGTAAATATTTCGGTTGAGCCCGTTGTCGCGTCGCCGAGTGCGGATTATTCCATTCGCGAGGAAGATTTGTCCGCGCTTTTTGTGCAGTATGAAATACTCGCCGAGGCTCTTCTTGCTCGCGAGCGCGAAGGTCGCGGTGTTCGTTTTTTCCATTTTGAAATTGACCCGACCGGCGGCCCGTGTGTTGCCAGGCGCGTAACCGGATGCGGTGCCGGCGCGGAATATCTCGCCGTCACGCCTTCCGGCAAACTTTATCCCTGCCACCAATTTGTCGGCGACGAGCAATTTTTGCTTGACGCGCCGTCACCGACTTTTTCCGACTGTCATGTCTACACAAAGCCGGAATGCATCGATTGTTGGGCGAAATTTTATTGTGGCGGCGGCTGTTTCGCGACGGCATTTTATATGAACGGCGACATCGCGAAGCCCGACAGAATTTCATGTGAGTTGATGAAAAAGCGCGTGGAGTGCGCGTTGTATGTTTTTTCCGAGCGGCAATTAGGCAGCTCTTAGGGGCTAAAATTTACTATCTCCTGCACATTTGTCACAACATATTTTTGGGCGTTTTCATTGAATAGATTTATTTGCGTGGATTCGCCGCGGATTTCTCTGGTTTCTGTAGTTATGCCGAGGATCGCGCCTTCTTCTGTTGGGGTTTTGGCGGTTTTTGTTCCCTTTGAAATTATTGCCATGTGGCCTTTGGATACAAGCCAATCGTTGATTCGGCGACCGGTGATTTTGTCGTAGCCGCATTCTATGAGGTGGCAGTTTATTTTGTCGGCGAGTATGGAAACCGTTATATTTTCCGCAAGGGTTTCGATTTTGGAGCTGTCAAAATCGGGAGGCGGGGTGGGGGAGATGTTTGCTTCGAGTGCGTCGGCGATGAATTCGCCGATTTTTTTTAGGAATTTCGCGCCGTATTTTTCAGCTTTTACACCGCCTACGCCGGAAACGTTTAGGAATTCTTCCGGCGTGGACGGTAATTTTAAACACATGTCCGTCAATGTGCTGTCATGAAAAATTACAAATGCGGGCAGGCCTTGTTCGTTTGCGATTTCAAGACGCAGAGCTTTCAGCGCGGCAAAAAGTGCGGTGTTTACGGGCCGTAAGGTGCTTTGTCGAGCGGCGTATTTTTTGTCGGATTGCAAGCGCATTGCTTGCGGTTTTGCTTTCATGAAAATTTGTGCGTCGGGAGACAGTGCCTCTTTTGCGCGAGTGCCGCGTTTGATTATTGGAAACTTTTCTGCTGTTTTAACCAAATAGTTTTCGTTGATTAAGTGGTTGATTATTTCGCCGAGATGTGCGGCGGATTTGTTGTTTATTCCAAATGTCGAAAGTTTGTCCAGCCCGAAGTTCAGGACTTTTGCATTTCGCTTTCCGCGCAAAACATCAACTAAAATGCGTGTGCCGAAGCGTTCCTTCATTCGTATGACGCAGGAGATAATTTGTTGTGTGTCGATTGTTATGTCGGCGATTTCGAATGCTGTTTCGCAGTTTGTGCAGTTTGTGCAGTTTCCGCAGTTTTCAGTTTTCGCGCTTTCGCCGAAGTAATTTAGAATAAATTGTCGCAAACAGTCGCTTGTTGTGCAAAATCGTTCCATTTCTTGCAGGCGATTCAAGTTTTGCTGTTCGTCGCTTATTAAAAACAGATTTGTGCTTACGTCGCCTTTGGAGTAGAGGAGCAGGCAGTTTGCGGGTTCGCCGTCGCGTCCGGCGCGCCCGGCTTCTTGGTAATAGCCCTCGAGGTCTTTGGGCATGTTGTAATGCACGACAAAACTTACGTTTGATTTGTCGATTCCCATGCCGAATGCATTTGTTGCGACCATGATTTGCACGCGGTCGTGCAGGAAATCGTCTTGATTTTCGCGCCGCTCGGAGTCGGCGAGCCCGGCATGATAACGCGACGCGTTGTGCTTGGCTTGATTTAATTTTTCGCACACGGATTCGACGGTGGCGCGGGTCGCACAGTAAACAATGCCGCTGCGATCTCTTTTGTCTGATAAAAATTCCGCAAGCGCGGAGAATTTATCGTGAGGGTGCTTTATGTCGAAAAAAAGATTGGGACGATCGAAGCCCGACACGAGAACAGTCGGATTTTTTTGCTCGAGTTTCGCGGCGATGTCTTCCTTTACGCGTGGCGTCGCCGTTGCAGTAAATGCCGAAACTACCGGACGTATTTGTAACTTAGCAACAAATTCGGGGATTTGTGTATAGCTTGGGCGAAAATCCTGCCCCCATTGTGAGATGCAATGTGCTTCGTCAACCGCGAGCATAGAAATGTTTGCGGCCTGTGCGAATGACAGAAATTCGCCGGACAGGAGGCGTTCCGGAGCTATGTAAATCAGTTTGTACGCGCCGTTTCGGGCGTTGTTCAGTGCTTTGCTGATTTGGCGATCCGTGAGTGACGAATTTATAAATGCCGCCGGAACTCCCGATTGTGTAAGCGCGTGGATTTGATCCTTCATCAGAGAAATAAGCGGCGAAATAACGAGCGTCACGCCGTCGAAAATCATTGCCGGCACCTGGAAACACAGCGACTTTCCCGCGCCCGTAGGCATAATCCCCAAAACATCGCGACCGGAAAGTATGTCCTGAATTAGCTCCTCCTGCCCCTCGCGAAACGAATCGTAACCAAAGTATTCCTTCAAAATTCCATGTGCAGTCATTTGCGCACTTCCCTTATTCAAAAAATCTCCCCAAGCTAAGGGAGATTTTTCACATATTAGATAACAGTATCCGGCTTCGAGACGCACATGTCGCCAACCACCAAATGCCCACGGTGTCCACCGCACGCTTGGCGTGCTGGCGTGCCTATGCGCGGTCGGTGCGTTTTTTCCAGTCGCGCAGGAAGGGTGGGGTGATGTCTTCGTTTATTAGGCGGAAATTTGATTCGCGAATGGGCTTTAATTCCTCGCGCTCGTCCATGGCGGATTGAATGTCGGGGGGCATGTCGTCGTTGCGTGCGTAGGGGTCGGCATTGCGAGGTGCGGGCGTTCCCGCAGTGAGAGCAGGGGCTTCGTCAAGACCGGTTGCAACAACGGTTACGCGCACTTCGTCTTTTAATCCGTCGTCGATTGTCGCGCCGAACATAACCTCGGCATCGGGGTCGAGTGCTCCACCAACAAAAGCGGCGGCGT
>WRHA01000152.1 GCA_009783395.1 Defluviitaleaceae bacterium | reverse complement strand
GTTTCGGGGGGGCGCATATGAAGCCTCAAAACGCCGTCACCGGGAATCATTCGGGCATCTGCGTGGGTAAGCGGCTCGACAAATTCTGCCGTTTCGTCGGCACCTCGCGGCGGGCTTAGTTGTTCTGTTGCCACACGGGGCGGATCAACAGCCCACCCTCTCACGCGCAAAATTATTTCGTAAATCCTTTGCGCTTGTCGCACGCGCTGTACGTAGTTTGCCGTTTCACGAAACGGAATTGCATCAAGCGTTTCGCCATCGTGTGAAAGCTCCGGGTTTGCAAGCCAGTTGTTTACATTTCCCTGCCCCGCGTTGTACGCCGCAAGCGCGACCTCGATACAACCGAATTGTGAATAAAGTCGATTCAAATAAAAACTACCCATCGCAATATTTATTTCCGGCATCCAAACATCGTTTTGGTTAAAATCAAGCCCCATTTGCGACGCAATATCCTCGGCGGTTGCGGGCATAAGCTGCATCAAACCTTGTGCGCCTGCGTGGGATTGTGCGTTTTCTCTAAAACTGCTTTCCGCCATAATCACAGCCAAAATAAGCGACGGCTCAAGCTCCCCCGCATTTTCACGAATAATGTCCATATGTCGCACGGGATAGCGAAAATTTATCGCCATTACCCCTGCGGTTACTATCAGTATCAAAATTAAAACGGTGATTAAAAATTTTTTCATTATAGCTCCAACACTTCCAGCCCTTCCCACCCGTTTCGCCTTAGCGACAACGCTTTTAGGGCGATTTCTATTTTTGAGCGAAGAGCGATTGCACTGCCGCTGTTTTCGATAATAATATTTGCGTGTTCGCGAAGGGCGGAATCACCGGCGCGGGCTTGCAGGCGGCGTTTTGCGGCGTTTTCGTCGATGCTGTCGCGGGCGGTAACCCGCGCAATTCGCACATCGTCTGTTGCCGTTACCAGCCACACGCTGTCGCACATTGTGTGCATATTTGACTCAACCAAAAGCGGCGCGTCAATTACTGCAAAAGTATAACCCGGCGGCATTATTTCGACGATTTCACGCGTGCGATCGATTACTCGCGGATGAATTATTTTTTCAAGTTTGGCAAGCTCCTCCTTGTTTGCAAAAACTTTCGCGCCAAGCACACGCCGATTTATCTCGCCTTTTTCATTTAAAATTTCGCTTCCGAAAGTTGAAACAATTTCGGCATACGATGCCCCGGATTTTGCCATCGCTTCGTGCGCCAGCTTGTCGACATGAATTATAAAGCCTCCGCGCTCCGCCAAAATCGTCGCGACAGTGCTTGTTCCGCTACCGGTAATTCCCGTTACGCCAATTGTCGGCAGTCCGCTCGTGGATTTCATTGCAATGCCCCTTTAGTCGACCATTATTCAATCCAGTTTCCGTTAAAATTTACACTCCAAGCATCATCGGTACGGTTGTTTTCGACGGGGTAGGCCTGTATTTCGTGAAAAAATCCGATGTCGGGGGCTGCCAGTGTTCCGCCAAATCCCTCTTCGGAAACAACGCCGCGAATCTCCAGTTCTGTGCGCTGTTGAATAAGTCCCCTTTCGCCGACGATATGCTCTGTGAAATACACCGCAAGATCAGACGGGTTACGGCTTGCGAAAATCGTGTCGTCCCACTCGTCGGAATCCCAGCTCACAGTCGCGTTTCCGGCGGCGTCCACATCGATTATTCTCACGCGAATGTCCGATATTTCTTCAAAGAAATTATCATCACCCGCATAGAGATTGCTTGTTACATAGAAGATGATAAGATTTGCGACATCGTTCGGTCGGTACGCGCCTTGGATGTACGCCGTGTAATGCGTCACAAAAAGCGTCGGCTCATCCGGCGAAGGGTCGTCATTTTCGCCGGGTTCGCTGTGTCCTCCGTTTCCCCCGCACGCCGAAAGTCCTGTCACAAAGATTAGTGTGACAAGGGCAAAAAATATTTTTTTAAACCTCATACCAACTTCCTCCTATGTGTACGTCTGCGACAAGCGGAACGGAAAGTTTTGCCGCGTCTTGCATCTCTTCTCTTAATATATGCACAACTCCGTCGGTTTCAGCCTTAGGCACTTCCAGCAACAACTCGTCATGCACCTGCAAAATTATTTGTGCAGAAAATTTTTCGCGCTTGAGCCGCGCCGCGACGTTTAGCATTGCGATTTTAATTATATCGGCGGCTGTGCCTTGAATCGGCATGTTCATTGCGACGCGTTCGCCAAAAGAGCGCGTATTGAAATTGGGGGAACTCAGCTCCGGCAATGCGCGACGTCGATTATACAGCGTTGACACATATCCGCTCTCTTTTGCTTGCAAGATTGTTTCATCCAAATATTTTTTTACGCCGGGATATTTTGCAAAATATCCCGCGATATAACTCTCTGCCTCCTTAGTCGGGATTTTTAAATCCTCACCAAGCCCGAACGCACTTATACCATAAATTATGCCAAAATTTACTGCCTTTGCATCACTGCGCTGTTCCGACGTGACATCCTCGGGCGAAACGCCGAAAACCTGCGACGCCGTAAGCCGGTGAATATCCTCACCGTCGCGAAATGCTCGAATCAACGTCTCGTCGCCGGACATATCTGCCAAAAGTCGCAACTCAATTTGACTGTAATCCGCCGCGACAAAAACGCATCCGCCAGCCGGAACAAACGCACGGCGCAATTCGCGCCCAAGTTCCGTTCGCACGGGGATGTTTTGCAAATTCGGTTCGGCACTGGAAAGCCGCCCGGTTGCGGTAAGTGCTTGATGAAAAGTGGTAAAAATGCGTGAGGTTTTCGGATGAATAAGCGGCAATATCCCATCAACATACGTGGATTTCAATTTAGTATTTGCACGATATTGCAATATCAGCGAAATAATGGGATGTGAGTTTTTTATTTTTTCCAAAACATCGGCGGCGGTGGAATATCCCGTTTGCGTCTTCTTCCCGCCACGAAGTCCAAGCTTTGCAAAAAGAATTTCACCAAGCTGTTGCGGCGAATTTATATTAAATTTCTCGCCCGCGAGATCGTGAATTAAATCGGTAAGCACGCCAATTTTTTTGTCCAGCTCTGCCCCAAAGTTTTCAAGCACGGTGCGATCGACCTTAATTCCCGTCGCTTCCATTTCCGCAAGCAAAAAAGCCAGCGAAAGCTCGATCTCAAAAAGTTTTTCCTGCGAATTTTCCGCTAACATTTTTTTCATTACAGGTGCGCTATGCGAAATTACATCCACTGCGCGTGCCGCATACTCCGCCGCAATGTTTGCCGCAAGATCGGCAACCGTTTTGCGATCTTTTGCACGCTTGCCCTTGTTGTCCAAAATTTCCTCAAGCGAAGGCAGAGCTTTGCCCAAATATGTCGAGGCAATACAGCAATGTGATTTTGCAGGATTCAACCCATCCAAAACATACGCCGCAAGCAACGCGTCATATGTAATATTTCGCGGCACTATAGATTTACCAAACCGTACAATCTCACTCTTAGCATCAAAAACATATTTTGGAGCCTCCGACTCAAACCAAGGCCTGGCCGCCGCAAGAAGATCCGCCTCCGTCAACTCACACCCATTATCAAGCCCACCAAGCGTAAGCTCCCCACAAACATGAAAATACTTCACCGGAGCAGCAAAATCATCCAAAACACCAACCGCCAATCCAACAAGCCCCCCACAATCCCAAAGCGGAAAAAACACCGCCGACCGACCACTCAAATCCGCAAAAAACGTCTCCGCCACCTCAAGAGACGTCACAACCTCAACCCCCCTCCAAGAAACCATGTCCGGGGTCAAGGGGGCTGTGCTCCCTTGCGGGGGA
>WRHA01000151.1 GCA_009783395.1 Defluviitaleaceae bacterium | reverse complement strand
TGAAGCGTCGGCACAGGCACTCGAAGCTCCCGCAACAGCGGAAGCCGCCGCGGCCGCGCCGACATCTATAGAAGAAGTTGTAGAAAACGAGGTGGCGCAATAATGCAGGTTACAGCGGCAATGGTAAAAGAATTACGCGAATTGACCGGCGCAGGTATGGCGGCGTGCAAAAACGCCCTTGTTGAAGCCGACGGCGATGTCAAGCGCGCATCGGAAATTCTGCGCGAAAAAGGTCTTGCGGCGGCGGCGAAAAAAGCCGGACGCGTTGCGGCAGAAGGTCTGGTTGCGGCGGCAGTTTCACCCGATCGTAAAAGCGGCGTGCTTGTCGAAGTAAACAGCGAAACCGATTTTGTTGCGAAAAACGATGATTTCGTTACGTTCGTACAGCAAGTTGCAAACCACACACTCGTTTCCAATGCGAAAACAGCGGACGAGCTTCTTGATGAAAAATGGATTGCGGATACGTCGCAAGCCGTAAAGGAAGTTTTGGCAAATAAAATTGCGACAATCGGCGAAAATATCGGCATTCGTCGTTTTGCGAAGTTCGAAGCGACAGACGCAAACAGCGCGATTGTCGAATATATCCACGGCGGTGGTCGTGTCGGTGCGATGCTTTTAATTTCCGCACCTGCGATTAACGACTCTGTGCTTGAAGCCGGGCGCAATGTGTGTATGCAAATCGCCGCAATGTCGCCACAGTTTGTTTCTCGCGACGACGTTCCTGCCGAGCATATCGCAAACGAAAAAGATATTTTAACCAAGCAGGCCATGCAGGAAAACGAAACCGCGGCAAAACCCAAGCCCGCACAAGTTATCGAAAAAATGGTTGAAGGTCGCCTCGCAAAAGGTCTCAAAGAGGTTTGCCTCGTCGACCAGGAATATGTAAAAGACGCAGAACACACCGTCGGCTCGTACCTTAAATCCGTCGGCGAGGGCGTAAAAATCGTCCGCTTCACGCGCTACGAAAAAGGCGAAGGTATAGAGAAAAAAGAGGTGGACTTCGCGGCAGAGGTTGCGGAAGCAATGAAGTAAATACAGAAGTGAAGGAGTAAAAAATCGGTGCCGGTAGTGACACTACCCGCACCGATTTTTTATTTCCCTTGGCTATTGCAAAAATGGAAATATTTGCTATGATATATGGGATTACAAAAATTGGAAGGGGCTATTATGGGATTGCAAACAGATATTAAGCTTGACGTACATGGGCGGGTGCTTGTTGCCGCGCCTTCAGGGGAACTCGATCATTATTGGGCCGAGCGGCTTCGGGCGCAAATTGATTTGACATTCGAAAAAGCATCGTGCCGACACATTTTGTTGGACATGGGGGGCGTTTCGTTTATGGATTCGTCGGGCATCGGCATGATAATCGGGCGGTATAAAAAAACGGAAATGAGTGGCGGACGTATTGTTATTGCAAACATGAGCGAGCCGATTTCGCGTCTTTTTGATGTGTCGGGGCTTTCGAAAATCGTTACCCGCGCAGAAAACGCCCAAACCGCCATGAACATGTTGGGGGGCGCGTTTGATGAATAATATAAAACTGGAAATTGCCGCGGTTACAGAAAATATTTCGATTTCCAGGGTTGTGGCGGCGGCGTTTGTTGCGCCGCTGGATCCGACCGTTGAAGAAATTACCGAAATTAAAACATCGGTGTCCGAAGCCGTTACAAACGCGATAATTCATGGGTATCGCGAAAAACCGGGCGAATTTGTGCAGATAAATTTTCTCGCTTGTGACCGCGAAGTTACCATCGAAATTTGCGACAGCGGCGTCGGTATCGAAAACATCGAATCTGCACGCGAGCCGCTGTTTACAACGCGTCCCGAAATGGAGCGGTCCGGCATGGGCTTTACCGTGATGGATTCGTTTATGGACTCCGTCGAGGTTTCGTCGCGCCCGGGCGAAGGGACAAGCGTTAAATTAACGAAAAAAATCGGCGGGGCGCAGAAATGACGACGGAAAATGTAAAAAACGAACAGCCCAAAAGCGAGCGACGAAATGTTTCTGCCGACGTGGCTGTTCAGCGCGTGTTGAAGCTTATTGCGCGTGCGCAAGAAGGGGATAACGACGCGGCCGAGCAAATTATACGGGAAAATAGCGGGCTGATTTGGTCGGTTGTAAAAAAGTTTGCGAAGCGTGGCTACGAGCCGGATGATTTGTATCAAATCGGCGCGATCGGCCTATTAAAATGCATTCGCAAATTTGACTCGTCCTTCGACGTAAAATTTTCCACATATGCAATTCCGATGATAATTGGAGAAATTAAGCGATTTTTACGCGACGACGGAATGATAAAAGTTTCTCGCCCAATGAAGGAAATGGCGACAAAAGCACGTTATGCAACCGAAATGCTGACGGCGAAACTCGGTCGCCAGCCGACGCTTAATGAGCTTGCGACGGAAATCGGAGCAGATGCCGAGGATTTAATTGTTGCGACCGAGGCGACACACGACGTTGAGTCGCTTCACGCCACTATTTACCAGGGTGATGGCAGCCCCATTTTTCTGATTGATAAAATTGCCCAGGCCGACGATGACAGCGAGCAAAAAATAAATATTATCGCGCTGAAGCAGCTTATTTCGCGGCTAAAACCCAAAGAGCGGCAGGTGATAATCCTGCGTTATTTTCGCGATAAAACACAAACCGAAGTCGCGAAAGCAATCGGTGTCTCGCAAGTGCAAGTATCAAGGATCGAGAAGAAAGTTTTGCAAAATCTGAAAAAAGGGCTTGAAAACGACTAAACAAAAAAATGCCAATCAAAAATGATTGACATTTTTTTTTGTTGCGATATTATTAGTTTATGGAAAAGCATGATAAGATTTCGAAGCAAGATGGAAAGAATCTTATGCGAGCGGTCGGAATGATGACCCAAATCGGTTTAACTATGGCATTTTGCGTGCTTGGCGGAGTTTTGTTCGGAGTTTTTCTGGACAGTCGCCTTGACACAACGCCGTGGTTTACGATTGCTCTTTCCCTCCTGGGCTGTGTGGCGGCCTTTAAAGCAATGTATGACATTGCGAAAAAGATTTAGGGGTCATGCATAGATGGATTACAATGTAGACACAGTCGCCAACAGGATGATCATGGTAATCGCCGGTCTTTCGGTCGCGCTTGCCGTGGCGGGCGTTCCGCTCTATATGCTTCTTGCACAAAACCCCGATTCACTTATCTTCGCGGCAGCCATGGGTATACGAACCCCCGAAGCGGTAACCCTCTACGACGCAATCCCCTTCGCAGTCGGGATTTCCATGGTCGCAACGGTCAATATCGTAAAAATGCTTTTGATGAAGAGGGCTGTGCAAAAAGCCGTCGAACGCGACGCGAGTTCGGCAACAATGTACTTAAAAGGACAGTATTTCATTCGGCTCATTTTGATGCTTGTAGTGCTTCTTGCAGCAGGGCTTTTGCACGCAAATGTTGTAAACGAAGCGGGAAATCCGCAATATGTAAACTTGATGGGCGCGTTTTTCGCAATATTTACTTTTCCGATTGCGTCGTATTCAATGAAATATTTCCTGCGCGACGTAATGGTTGATAATCCCGAATTGTATATCAAATACGACGAAAAAAGCGCGACGCAAATCGCAATCGACGAACTAAATTCAATCGGCATCGAGAAAAACAAAGAGTAAAAAGTAACCACCGTGCGAACGCACGCCCGCAGTGAAGCAAAGTGAGCGAGGAAGCGTAGGCGGGATTTACTCCCGTCGGAGCGGCGGGGTTTGGGGCAGTGTCCCATTATAATGAAGTGGGGGGATGAGCGTGGA
>WRHA01000150.1 GCA_009783395.1 Defluviitaleaceae bacterium | reverse complement strand
CCCCGCCACAACAATATCCGCGCCCGCCTCAAGCATCATCATCGCCAAATCCTTAATTTCCTGCCGCACAAAGGGCTCGTATTCGAAGCCCATGTGCGGCATTATTATTACAAAATCGGCAAGCTCACGCGCCAGTGTGATGTCGGCGCGGATTAAATCAGCCCGGATTAAATTAACAAGATAATCGCGGTTTTGCGGGATTTGCCGGTTATTAGTGCCAAAGGTGTACGCAAGAAACGCAAATCGCATCCCACACGCGCTTTCGCGAACCAAAATCGCATCGCGCTCCTCGCGATTACGATAGGTGCCAAATGTTCCAATCCCAATGCCTTCGAGAAAATCAAGACTGCGCAACAGCCCATCGACGCCCTGATCGAGGGAGTGATTATTCGCAGTCGAAAGAAGGTCAAAGCCCGCGTCGCGCAAGGCGTAACCAAATTCATCCGGCGCGGAAAACAGCGGAAATCCACTAAAAAATCCGCCAAAAACCGTTTCAAGGTTTCCAATAGCCAAATCCGCGCTCTGCAAATGCTCCCGAACCCAAGAAAATGTATAAGTGTTATCCACAGGAGGCTCGTGCAACATTATGTCGCCGACAAATGTCAGCCGCACACGCGACGGCCGCGTGCCGACGATAATCATATATGTTGTAGTCTCGTCAAGCCCCGGGCCGAGAAAATCCGAAGCACAGGCATGATCAATAATTTGCGGCGCAATGCCAAGCGCGTCCAAATACGACAAAAAAATAATCATCGCCGCCGCCGAATCCAAATAATTATCGCAAAACTCATGAATTTGCAAAAAATCCCGCCGCGAAACAGCATCCTTGGTAACAATATCACGCAACGCCGCTTCCCGCGGGGTTAAAAAATGCGAAAAATCAATGGAAGCAACAAGCAAAACATTTTCGCCCGACGCTTCAATCCAATTCACCAACCAGTGGAACAAATTCAATGTCTCATCAAAACTTAAAGCCCGATTAAGCAAAACCGGCGCGACCGAAGTGTTGGGCAAATAATGATAAATATAAGGAATAAAAACCCCCACGGAATGATCGCCCTCAACATGCCCATGGCTAACCACAGCATTAAAAGCATGTTCCCCCATCAAATCCTCAACAAACCCACGATGCGCAGTTACCCCCTCACCAATATCCCAATTCCGATCCGACAAAATCACATTAGCCAAATCGCCGGAATGATTGGGCGCGAGAATAACAACCAAATCATAATAATCCGCAAACACCGACGCCGCCGAAAAAAAGCCGCTAATCATAGTAGCGGCAGTAATATGATGCGGAATCACCCCCGCAACAATAAACCCGCAAACATCATACCGTCGCGGGTGATCAACAGAATGCAAAAACTCACCATGCGTAACATGCAAAATAGAGTGCCCCAAATCCCCAATCAAACCCCCATACTCCCCCGCCAAGTCTATGCCAGGGGTCAAGGGGACTCCGTCCCCTTGCGGGGGCATTGGGGGCAGCGCCCCCAAGGTCTTAATCACTAAAAAAACCAAAACAAAATAAATAATTATAATCAGCCTACGCAACCTCATCGCGTGCGACCCCAAAGATGATTATCCAAGCGACGGTTGGTTACATAGGTGACACCCGGGGCCATGTCAGCCTCGAAAAGTTCCATGACGTGATATGAAACGGTGCGGGTTCGGGGGTGGGCGTAATCGCCGCGTCGCAGCCAAAGATTTATTTCGACAAGCTGACGCTGGGTATGGCGAACGGAAAACCAAGGCAACCCGGGCGTATGCCTCTGACGAAGCGGCACAAAGCGCGTGTTGGAAGGCATACGATCATATATCGTGAACGAGCCGTATGCATCGGGCGGGAAAGTGACAGTAATCTCAACGCGATACAACTCGCCGTCGCGGCTGATCGTGCGGGAAACTTGTACGCGATCGTCTTCCGAGTGCCATCCTGTTGAATCGTAAGCGTAGAAATCGATGTGATAATTTGTTTCACCGACTATCGGTGTTACGTTAAACGCCAAAAATTGATCGTGAGTAAGCTGTTTGTGTAAGCGATCGAAATTCTCGAGCCGTGCAGTGTGGGTCTGCCCGTTATGATAATAGGTAAACTCCGAAACCGTACCGCCGAGAAGCCGCACCCGCCGCACAAAATTAATACGCTCCGACACGTCGCTTACATATCGATTTGCACTATCGCGATTAACATGCTCCCATGCCGCCGCGGGATTAACGGCCGTGTTTACGAAAAATCTCAAGGCTTCGGCGGTTTCCCGTCCCGAGGCCGACCATGCTGCCGCCTCGCCTGCATCCCGAGCAATCAATGCCTCTGCACCGGCATCATCGCCGATTGCAACAAGCGCGGCGGCAAGATACATAATGATTAACTCGTCGTTTGTGTTCAAATTTTCGATTTCATCGCGAATCTGCAATAAAACAGGTTCGCCAACCCCGGCCATCGCCAAAAGCGCGGCGGCGCGGTGAACGGGCGTTTCGTTGTCGGCAAGCTCGCTTATGATATATCGCACAACCCTGTCCCTGTCCACAAACTCCGGAAAAGAGGCGACAAACCGCGCAGTGTAAAAAAAGTCTGCCTCTTCATAAATTAATTCGGCAACCCCGCCCGACGCAGAATGAATAAGCGCACGTATGGCGTGAACATCCATGTCGCCGCTGAAAAAATAATCCCGAAAAGCCGCCCCCGCAATATAGTCTGTGCGGAATGAGGACGAATTGGATGCGTTGTGCAAAATGCGCGTGAGCGGTCGGATGTTAGCATTTGTCAGCGTTACACGAACGGGAAAATCGCGCATGTTGAAATCGTCGGGGTTGAAATTGACCGGCGACTCCTGCGAAATAACCGTCGATACGCCGCTTTGAATAATCATCCCGCTTTGCGCAACAGTGAAAGGCACCTCAACCGCATCGGCCTGATCGCCGGACACCGCAATCAACTGCATTGTATATTCGCCCGCAGGCAACTTGCCTGCGTTAAAGACCATGCGCCCCGTGGTTGTACTTTGCAAGTCGGTAAAAATAATTTCGTCGTCTCTCAGTACGTTGAATGTGAATGAAACGTCGCCTCCGCCAACAGCACGGGCAAGCGCGACAATATCGTCGCCGACGATGTATTCGTTCGTAAAAAGCAAATCCGCGTAAAAATCCAAGTACGAAATAATATTTTCCACAGTGTCACCCGCGTAACCGTCTGCCGAAAGCCCAATCGCAGTCACGCGCCACGACGTAACCTGGTCGGGTAATGTAAATGTGAAAGTCGCGTTGCCGTTTGCATCGGTTTGCACGATTTCAAAAATCGGGTTATCCACAAACATATCGCGAAAATTTATATTGTAGCCGCCGTTATCGCCGCCGCCGCCTTCCGCGCCGCCGCCCGAGCTGCCGAAATTATGCTGGCGATGCGACGCAAATTGGTAAACATTCATATGCCAATGCCATATCTCCGAACTGCGATAAAAGCGAGGAAGAAATTCGGCGACGTGACGCATCCCCTGAAAGCTCGATTCGTCAACAACACTGATTAAAATCTGCGCACGCCGCGACGACTGAATCGTAACCGTAACATCGTCGCCGGGACTGTAATTTTCCCTGTCGAAGGAAAGATCAATTTCCAGCTCGCGGGTCATATGGTCGAAATTCAGGCTAGTGGGATTGTTTACCGGAAAAATATTTTGCCCGTCGAAATATGCACCATATAAAAACGCGTTGCTTATTGCGGCTTCCGTAAAAGTGACGGGCAC
>WRHA01000149.1 GCA_009783395.1 Defluviitaleaceae bacterium | reverse complement strand
AAGCCGCGAATTTAGCCCGGAAACAGGCGTTGCAGTGTCGATTCGCTTCGACTACGAAGGCGCGAGAGTCTTTTCGGATATAACGGCGGCAAATCGCGGCCGATTGATCTATATTTTTATGGACGACCTGCTGGTAAGCAATCCTGTGATTCAGGCACATATTACCGACGGCAGCGGGCAAATTTCCGGCGCAGATATGACTATGGACGACGCGCTCGAGCTTGCCACGAACATCCAGCAGGGTTCCTTGCCCTTTGGGCTTAATGTAATCAGCGATAATCTGATTGGCGCAAGGCTTGGTGCGGACGCACTTCGCACAAGCATCATTGCCGGCGCAATCGGATTGTTTTTGGTGCTTGCGTTCATGGCGTTCTTTTATCGGACAATGGGGCTTTGCGCCGACCTTGCGCTGATTATATATGTAGGAATCGTACTGTTTATAATTTCCGCGCTGGGCATAACGCTCAGCTTGCCGGGCATTGCAGGCTTGATTTTGTCGATAGGAATGGCGACGGATGCAAACATCGTTATTTTTGAGCGTATTCGCGAGGAAATCGCGCTTGGAAAGTCGTTGCGCTCGGCGATGCGCACGGGCTATAAGCGCGCGCTTCCCGCCATTGTCGACAGCAATATTACGACGCTTATTGCGGGCGTCGTGCTTTTCTGGCTCGGAACAGGTCCGATTATGGGCTTTGCGCAGATGTTGATCATTGGTATTTTGGTAAGTATGTTCACGTGCCTGCTTGTTACACGAACGATTACGACGTGCCTGATGGATTTGGGCGTTGTTAAGGCCGAGCATATTTTGTCGCCGAAACAAAAAGAGGCCTTGGCGCAAGCGAAAGCCGAAGGCAAAACCGAAGCGAGTGTCGAAGTCGAACCTAAGCCGATTGTTGAAAAGCGTTTCATTTACTTCGCCGCATCCGCCGCGATTATTTTAATCGGCGTGGCATTCATGCTTATAAACAGTGGCATAGGCAATGGGTTTTTTAATCTCGACGTCGAATTCTCGGGCGGAACATCCTTTGAAGTAAGCATCGCCCAAGGAGCGACAACGGCGCAAGTTGCGGAAATCGTGCGCGGTATAACGGGCGAACCGAACCCGCATGTCCAGCAGTTAATCGGCACAAACGAATTTATCATTCGCACAACCCAAACGGACATCGGCGTCCGCAACGAATTAATGTCCGCGCTTTCAAGCGAATTTTCACTCATCCCCGACGACATACAATATTCAACCGTAAGCCCCGCTGTGTCCGAAGAGATGCGCAACTCAGCCATTTTGGCCATAGTCGTTGCGTCGATTTTGATGCTCATCTACATTTCGATTCGCTTCCGCGACGTGCGCACCGGCGCAAGCGCGGTTTTCGCACAGCTCCACGACGCATTTATCGTGCTTTGCGTATACGCGATTCTGCGAATTCCGCTGAATTACGCCTTTATCGCCGTAATGCTGACGACCCTCGGATACTCAATAAACGCCACAATAATCATCTTCGACCGCATCCGCGAAAATCGCTCTCGTATGACAAAGGCCGCACCAATCACCCTGATCAACACCTCCGTAACACAAACCCTGCGGCGCACGCTGTACTCGACGTTGTCGTCATTTGTGGCAGTTTTCATGCTCTATGTAATCGGCGTTGCGGCAATTCGCGATTTCACATTGCCCATCATGGTTGGTCTGCTCGTCGGCGCGTACTCGTCGGTGTGCTTGTCCGGCTCAGCATGGTATATGATGTTGAAAAAACCAAAATAGGCGTGCTTGGCGCGCAAAGGGCATCCGAAATATTAATCACGGAAAGTTCGGGGTGAAAATATGCGTTTGCCCTGGGACGAGATACAATCAAATGCGGTGTCATTCTCCAAACGGTGGGAAAAAGCCCGCCGCGAAAAAGCTGACGAACAACCGTTTATAATAGAACTGCTTGGGGTTTTCGGCGTGGAAGACCCTTATAGAATGGAAGTGCAAGAAGAACGCGCCACCGAAATTTTGAAATTGTATACAATGGAAGGGGATTTGAATGTTGACTGATACTGTTCTTCGTGGTTGGGACGAGCTTGAAGCCGCCGCAGAAAAGGCAGGAGGATATTTAGTCCCTCCGCGCCGTCCTGTCATAATGGATTATGATTATCGCGCTATGAGCAAGTATGCCACGCAAAAAGGCGTTACGTCTATGGAATTGACTGACAAAGAACGTGATATGTTCAAATTCGACCCGCCTTTGGTGTATGATTGATTTCACAAAGTTCGAGACGTAATGTCTCCCTCTGCCACATGCCCACGGCACCCACTGCGCGCTTGGCGCGCCTTAATACTTTTGTAACATAATCTTTACAAAATTGTAACCTTCGTGTATAGTTTCTGTGGGGTGATTATTTTGGTGAAGAAATTTTCGAAATACATAAGGGTTGTAGTGGCATTTGTAATGGCTTTGGGTATTGCCGGTGCGTCGATTTTGTCGGCGTCGGCCAGCCCTGCCACGCGTGAGCGGCATCGCCAGCTTCAACAGCAGCATCTGGATGCACAGCGCGAATTGCGCACACAGCAGAATCTCTTGGGCAACACACGCTATGAAATGTCCGCGGTTATGCTCGAAATGCAGGAGCTTGACCGCGAATTGGGCGAGGTGGCGGAGGCTCTCGAGGGGATTATGCTTGCCCAACTGGATACGGAAATTCGCATCGCCGACGCGGAAGATGATTTGCAAGCCGCACGTGACGAATATGAAATCCAGTTCGACACATTGCGTGCGCGGATTCGTGTAATGCACGAAGAGGGTTCGCTTGCGATGTTCGATGTGCTTTTCCAAGCCGAAAGCATTACGGATTTTTTTGCGCGGTGGGAATATCTGCGCGTTGCGGCGCAATTTGACCGCGATTTGCTCGACAGTATTCAGGAAACCGAACATAAAATTGCGGCGCACATAGAGGATTTGGCGCGTTGGCGCATGATGGTCGAAACCCTGCAATTCCAATATGAACGGACACAGGATAATTTGGAATTTCTGCACACCGAACGCACCGCTTGGTTTGAAAGATTAGCGGAAGATGAAGTTATGTTGGCAGAATTAACAGCGATTGCGGAATATGAGGAGCGTATGGCGCGCTCGGCTTTTGGCGAAATTCAGGCCCAGCTCCGCCGCGAAGAAGATGAAATGGCGCGACAACGTGCCGCCACCCAACACAGCGAGCGACTTGCAAGGCTCAATAATTTCGACGGGCAATTCATGTGGCCGATTCCGTCCCACGGCAGAGTTACAAGCGGTTTCGGAATGCGATTCCATCCGATTTTGCGCACAAACCGCCATCACTCCGGCATCGATGTCGGCGCGCCGACGGGAACGCGTCTTTACGCCGCCGCCGATGGATATGTACGTTTCGCGGGCTGGAGCGGTGGATATGGCAACACTGTAATAATCGATCACGGCAACGGCTACAGCACCCTCTACGCACACAACTCGCGCAACCGCGTAACAACCGGGCAATTCGTCTCACGCGGCCAACACATCGCCGACGTCGGCTCAACAGGCATGTCAACCGGCCCCCACTTGCATTTCGAAATTCGAATCAACAACACAGCAGTAGACCCCGCAAGATACTTCCCAATCTAGAGCACGCCAAGCGTGCAGTGGGCACCGTGGACATCTGTCGGAAGGCGACATTACGTCTCGAAGCCGGATACAGTTACCTAGCCTACAAAAAACCCGAAGTTTTGAAAAAAACTTCGGGTTT
>WRHA01000148.1 GCA_009783395.1 Defluviitaleaceae bacterium | reverse complement strand
TCCGCGCCCAACCACTGCAAACATGGAAGTTCGCGGGCGAAATCTCGTTTCGGGCTTACCGAAAAATATTACCGTAACGTCTGAAGAAATGCTCGAAGCCTTGCAAGAATCGGTGTCTGCAGTAGTCGAGGCGGTTCACACGGTACTTGAAAAAACACCGCCGGAACTTGCTTCCGACATTGCCGACCGCGGCATTGTAATGACAGGTGGAGGCAGTCTCTTGTACGGTCTTGACAAACTTCTGCGCGACAAAACGGGCATAAACACGATTATCGCCGAAGAAGCAGTTTCCTGTGTGGCAATCGGCACCGGCAAATATATCGAATATCTCGCGGCGGGAAAAATTAACACGCCCGAAAACAGAAGCTATTAATAGAAGCTAATAAAAGAAGCTAATAAAATTTAACATAGTGGGGGGAAACACATGATTCGAGGAATTTTCACGTCCGCGATGGGCATGACGACACACATGCAACGAATGGATGTCATAACGCAAAACATGGCAAACGTGAACACCACCGCGTACAAGCGCGACCACGTTGTATCGCACGAGTTTTCCGACATTTTAATGCAACGCATTAATGACCCCGGATTTCTCCAACTTTTCCAAGGGATGCCGATTGGCAATGTCAATCCGGGTGTGTTCGTCGACGACGTGTTCACAGCCTTTACGCAGGGCGCGTTTCAACAAACCGACAACACTCTCGATTTAGCAATTTCCGGGCAGGGCTTCTTCGTAGTCAACCTGGACGGCGAAGAGCTTCTCACACGCGACGGCACATTCAGCATTGCAAACGGCATGTTGGCAACGCAAAGCGGAGGTCTTGTGCAAGGGCAAAACGGCAATATTACGCTCCCCGACGGCTACATAGTCATAAACGAAGAGGGGCGCATCTATGTAAACGACGAATATGTCGACACCCTGCGCTTTACGAATTTTACACGCGACGGGCTGCACAGTTTAAGAAAAATGCAAGACAATTTCTTCCGCGTATCGGAGTATACTCCCGGCACGGAAATACCCTTCGAAGGAACTGTATTGCAAGGCTTTCTTGAAGCCTCGAACGTAAACATCGTGCAGGAAATGGTTGAAATGATAACAAATTCGCGTGCGTATGACACAAACGCACGAATGATTACGGTTCAGGACAACACGCTCCAACGCGCCGTAAACGACATCGCAAGAAGATAATCTAATATGAAGGAAGTGGCTTAAAATGATGCGTTCACTTTGGACATCAGCATCCGGCATGACGGCACAAATGCTGAAGATTGACACAGTCACAAATAACATCGCAAACGTAAACACAACGGGCTTCAAGCGCGAGCGCATGGAGTTCCAAACTCTTCTTTACGAAACCATGCAACGTGCGGATCTGGATCCCGTAAACATGACGGGTCGCCCGGTTAATCTGCAAGTCGGGCATGGCGTACGCCCCTCGGCAGTAACTCGGATTTTTTCGCAAGGTTCGCTTCAAAGAACCGACCGCCCAATCGACGTTGCAATTCAAGGCTCGGGGTTCTTCGTAATCCGCACCGATCTTGAAGAATATATGTATACACGCGACGGCTCGTTTCAGCTTATGCCGGACGGAGACGGTATGCTTATTCTGGCAACATCAAACGGTTTCCCCGTTATGAGTGTGGACGGAGACATAATTGAAATTTCCGACGAGCTTACAATGCAAGACCTTATCATACAGCCGAATGGAATGATTTTCGCATCCTCGGGCGGGCCGGAAGAAGACGCGGGCTTCCAAGACCTCGACTTCCAAATCGGAGTAGTCCAGTTCCCGAACTCGAACGGTCTGGAGGCAGTCGGCAACAACCTTTTCGTCGAAACGATTGCATCCGGCGCACCGCTTTGGGAGGCTGAAGACGAAGTCGGTCGTGTGAGCCAGATAACACAAAATTACCTTGAAATGTCAAACGTGTCCATCGCGGAAGAAATGATCGGGCTGATCACCGCGCAACGCGCCTTTGATACAAACTCACGCGGAATAACAACGTCAAACGAAATGCTCCAAACCGCGACACAGCTCGTGAGATAATGGGGGTGTAGATAAATGGAAATTGGAAATCTGCTTAACTCGACGATAGAGTCTCGCGCAGCAATAATGCAGGTACAAAATCGCGAAAGTGATTTCGCGCAATTCCAACATGTTCTTGAGCGCGTTTGGGCAAGCGGCGAAGCCCTGACCGAAGCCGCCGAAGCAAACGAGCGCGCCCAAATCAGGCAAGCCGCCGAGATGTTCGAATCTTATTTCCTAAACCTAAT
This sequence comes from Defluviitaleaceae bacterium, assembly GCA_009783395.1. Classification (GTDB taxonomy): domain Bacteria; phylum Bacillota; class Clostridia; order Lachnospirales; family WQUN01; genus WQVC01. The sequence continues at coordinate 1,453 of WRHA01000148.1, read as the reverse complement.
GTTCCGAAACATGCGTACCGTAAATTTTAACGAAGACGGATTTATCCCACGCGGAAACGCCGAACGAATCTTTACCGAAATGCTGGACGAAACAATTGCCGACCAAGCCGCCGCACAAGGTGGATTCGGCTTAGCCGACATGCTCTACGCCCAAATGACACAGCAATTTAACGTGCCGAGAAGAGACTGAAAAAACACGCCAACATGGGGCATACAAGCCCCGGTTGGCGTGTTTTGAAATTGAAGAGAGGTTATTCAAATGTTAACAAAAAAATTTCCTCTCGGATATATTGATCGAAGAAGACAGCGACACGACATATATTGAGTTTCAAAATAGCGCGATTACTGTTCCGCCGGTGGAAATTCGGGCGATCGAATACTTCGGATTGGGAATAGGAAACAGCAGGGGAAGAACGGCAAACCAATTATGGCTTCTGGCGAAGGATGTAGATTCTGTTTTGCGCGGAAAAGCATTTGCCCGCTATGCCCTGAAAGATGAGGCGACGGGCGAAGCGCACCCCGGCGATTCCGGCATTTTTTATGTAAGCCTTTCGAAATTATCGCAAGAAAAAAGCACAATGGGGGAATTAGCGGCGTTTCTTTTGGGAAAAAAAGAATATCTGCAAGACGAGTCCGTTAAAAAAATTTCACAAATTTTCAAATCCGGTTTTGAGATTTTCAAGCATGACAAGGAGGTTAGCCATATGTTTATGTCACTTGCGGAGAGATACCACCTTGCCGGCGTCATTGAAGGTGAGGCTCGTGGCGAAGCTCGTGGCGAGGCCAATTTGGCGAGCAAGGTGGCGGAATTTATTGAAAAAGGGGTGGATGTTGCCGAGATTGCCGAGTTTTTGAAAAGTGTTGCGAGCAAAGAGACGCAGGATTAGCGCGAAGCAAGGCGAGTTGCTTGGGCGGCGATTTTTGGCAGTACCAGTATTGTGCAACACGCGGGGATGTCCCGCTCGAAATAAATCCCAAAACAAGGAAGAAGAGAGGAGATTTAAAATGTCAACCAGAAGTAAACGCATTTTGGCATGGATGCTCGCGGTGGCTATGGTGCTTACCATAATGCCGGTGAGTTTGATTGCCGACGGAGTCGATTATTTGAACGACTACGGGTACGATGATGGGTATGTTGATGGCTATGTTGATTATGACGATGGCTATGATGTGGATGTCGACTACGGCACAAACGACGCCGACGCAATTGTTTGCGACGACTGCTACGATGACTATGTTTGTCAAGATTGTTATGACGTGCTTGATGACGACTATTACGGCGGCGACTCAGATAATGATTACGGGGATTATCTTTATTTTGACGTCGACGACCCGGACGAGAATTTTTTTGTACCGTTTTCGACGGGTGCATCCGCAGGACTTACCCGTATAACTTTAACTCGACTGGACGGCGCAAACCCTGCCCTCAACTGGTGGATGACACAGTCAGGTA
>WRHA01000147.1 GCA_009783395.1 Defluviitaleaceae bacterium | reverse complement strand
AGAAGAGGCCTGGTTCAGACCACGCCCAACACCGGAGCCGCGCCCATCGCCGGAGCCGCGTCCTTCGCCGGAGCCATCACCTGAACCTGCCGTAGAAACGCCGCCCGAGCCGGAACCGGAACCGCCCGCTCCCCCACCCCCGAGGGTTGAAACCTTCGACCCGTTTACGGAAGAAGACCGATTCGTTTGGCCGGTTTACGGCGAGGTGATTATGCCGTTCAGCACGACCGCGCTGATTTTCGACCCAACGATGGACCGCTTCAGTACGAACGATAATATACGCATCGCCGCACTCGAAGGAGATCCCGTTCGCGCAGGTGCAGACGGACAGGTTATCGACATCGGAACAGACTTTTGGCGCGGAAACTATGTAACAATCGATCACGGAAACGGATGGACGACAACGCTTGGTCAGTTGATGGAAAATGTGCTGGTAAATGAAGGCGAGGTTGTTCGCGCAGGGCAAGTTATCGGCGGTATCGGTCAGCCCGCGATTTCCTCAAGCCTCAACGGAACCCACGTTCATTTGCACATCACACGCGACGACATGCCTGTAAATCCCTATGAATTCCTACAAGCAGTCTACGATTAGCACGCCAAGCGTGCATTGGGAACCGTGGGCATCCGGTGGGAGGCGACATTACGTCTCGAAGCCGGATACGGCCCCCCCCTCAAAAAAAAGAGTCGGCGAGTTATGCTCGCCGACTCATTAATTTTCCAAGAGCTTCAACACTGCAACTTTCGGTATCGCGCCAACCACATGGTTTGCGACCTCTCCGTTTTTCACAACAACTAAAAGCGGGATACTCATCGCGCCAAAGGCGGCGGTAAGCTCGGGTTCTTCGTCGACGTTTATTTTGCCCACTTTAATGTGGGTATTTTCTTGCGCAATCTCGTCCATAATCGGCGCGACAGCCGCGCAGGGGCCGCACCATTGCGCCCAAAAATCTAAGAGAACGGGGCGATCGGACTGCATTACTTCCGCCTCGAAATTATCCTTTGTTATTTGAAGTACGCTCATGACAAAACCTCCTCAAGCATCATACTGCTGATATATCCGACCGTACCGGACGTTGTTTCCACACGAAGCCAGTACATTCCGTTTACATATGTGTCGGAGACGTATTCTCCGAGGAAAATAAGCTGCGCGTCGTCCCACAAAATTTCCAAAATTGTTTGACCGTCGATTCCGGGGCCGCCGCGCAAACGTGCGCCTTCACGGCCCTGCTCGTTCAGCGCGAAAATGGTGTTAACATCCCAATAGGCGGGCGCGGGAGGAATTTCGACGGGCGTGTAAAAAAGTTCCTCATCCTCAAAAATTTCATCAACATCGTCGTCGAAAATTTCCGCTTCATTTATAATGGCCACCGTCGGCGCAACATATTCATGATGAAGCCCAAACGCCGAAACCCAAAGTGTTGCGCCAATCGCGCACGTTATCATGAACCATGTTGAAAATTTTTGCGATCGATGAAGCATCCCCTTAAACCGCGTATGCTCAAGAATTATGCGATTTTGCTTAACACAGTCGCACAGCCGTAAATATCTTTCGGGAAAGCCGGGTTCTTCGTGATGGCGAATATACAGCCACTCATGCGGCGTTTCAACAAATAAAAAATTCCACGCACGGAAAATTACGTGGTAAAAAAACATTAAAATTCCCGGCGCAAGCGCGTATTTTACAAGCTGTGCAAGCAAAAAAACAAATAGCCACGAAACAAGCAAAATTAAAATCGTGCGAAGCAAAAAATGGACATGAAGCCAATCGGCAAATAAACTGCCATAAAGCTCACCTGCCCACTCGAAAGAATTTTGAACAAACGACATCTCGCATCACCTCTAAAAAAATAGCACAAACTCTATAAATATGATACGCTAAAAAAAAATAAAAAATCGAAAAAAGGCGGCCTGCAAATGATCTATATGCTTTCAGACGGACAGAAATTAACTTCAAAGCTTAAAATGACATACAAAGTTGTACGGTTTATTGCATCGGGAGGGCAGGGAGAGGTCTACGAGGTAGAGGACAAAAAGGGAGCCCGATTCGCGCTTAAATGGTACTTCAAGCACTCTGCCACACCATATCAACAAAAACTAATCGAACGCCTTATCGAGCGCGGCTCGCCCGATTCGCGCTTCCTTTGGCCTCTTGATATTATTTTACGCGGCGGGCTTTTCGGGTATGTCATGCGTTTGCGTCCGCCTATGTACAAGGGCATCGTTGACCTCATGAAACGCCGCGCCGAGCCGACATTTGCCGCGCTTTGCATGGCAGGAATAAATTTGTCCGACGGCTATCAAAGCTTGCACTCGCAAGGGCTTTGCTATCGCGACATTTCCTTCGGCAACCTCTTTTTCCATCCCGCAAACGGGGACGTGCTGATCTGCGACAACGACAATGTAACCGTAAATCTCGACGGCGAAAGCACAACAAACGGCACGCCGCGTTTTATCGCGCCCGAAATTATCACCGGGAAAAAATTACCGTCAACGGAAACCGACTTGTATTCGATGGCGGTACTTTTATTTTACATGTTCATGTTGCACCATCCGCTTGAGGGCGCGGTTGAGGCGAATATCAAGTGCTTCGACGCGAAGGCAATGGAAAAAATCTATGGGCATGATCCTATTTTTATCTGGGATCCGGCAAATGAAAAAAACCGCCCCATCCCGGGTTATCAAAACAACGCGATAATTTTTTGGGGTATGTATCCGCCGTACCTGCGCGAAATGTTTACAAAGGCATTTACGAAAGGTTTGCGAAACGGCAATGCACGCATCGTTGAAAAGGAATGGAAGGACGCATTTGCGACCCTAAAAAATTCGATTTTGTACTGCCAAAGTTGCGGCAAGGAAAATTTTTTTAAAAAGAAGCTCGTTTGCTGGGCGTGCGGCGCGAACATCTCCCCTCCCCCACGCTTGAACATCAAAGGGCAACTCGTCATGCTTAATCACAACAGTTCGATTTACGCGCATCATTTGCATGGAAATTTTGATTTTGAAACGGTTGTCGGAAAACTTTCCAAGCATCCCACACAGCCCGGAAAATGGGGGCTTACCAACATGTCCTCCGACACATGGACGTTTACGACGGCGAAGGGCGACACCTCCGTTATCGAGCCGGGGAAAAACGCACCGCTTGTTGCCGGGGCAACAGTAAACTTCGGTGCGACGGAAGGTGCGATCGAATAAGAATGTCCTGCGCAACATGCGGCAAATGCATCAATTTCAACATCCTGGACGGTTTTGGAAAGAGTGAGCCGTCCTTTTTGCGTGTTGATGGTGAGTTGCGGGATGGTTTTGGGGTTGCTGTTGATGTTGGTACGACGAGCGTGGTTCTCGCGCTTGTTGATCTGTCGTCGGGGGAAATTGCGGCACGGCACAGCTTTTTTAATCCCCAACGGGTTTTCGGCGGCGACGTAATCTCGCGCATTCATGCCGCAAACGAGGGACATTTGCAGGAAATGCAAGGGCTTATCGCAAAAGCTCTCGACGACGGTATCGCAAAATTATGTAAAACTGCCGATTTGCGCGGCGAATGCGACATTGCAGAAACGGTTATTGCGGGAAACACGGCGATGATTCACTTGCTGTGCGGAATTTCCTGCGAGGGGCTTGCGCGGTATCCGTTTTCGGCAGAAGCGGCACGCGATGCGCAATTCGCGTCAAAAACAATTGTCCCCTACTTGACCCCCTTCATTGGCGGCGACATCGTTTCCGGGCTT
>WRHA01000146.1 GCA_009783395.1 Defluviitaleaceae bacterium | reverse complement strand
GACGAGCCTAAGCGGAAAATTTTCTCCCCGTGCCGCGATTATTGCCATGCCACGCGCCATTTGCGCGGCGGTGTAGTCGTTGTAGCCCTGTCCGATTGTTACCTGCGCGGTGTCGGCGTCGCGCCAGCGCAAATCCCACTCGGGCGCGTTCGGGTTAAAAAGCCGCTCGCGATGAACCTTAAACTCCGGCGACGCCATTGTGTTTCCGAGCCAGCCCTGATGCACAAACTGCTGATGCACCTCGCCGATTTCAACGCCCGTCGGCTCATTAAGCCCAAAAAATTCCATGTATCGGTTCAGGGTTGCGATTCCGTCAAGCGTACTGCGCGACGGATGCCGCGAATTTCCCAGGCGGAACCCGCATTCTGCAAAGAAAAAGTTGCAGCTTACCGCCATCGCCTGCACGATGTTTATACTGCCGTGACTGCCCATGCAACGTATGCCCTGCGCACCGCCGGAAGCCGTATGTTGCACGCCGTCAAAGATGCGCGTATTCGGGCCGATTACCGATTACTCCTTCTTCAATCGCGGCGACCCCCGTAAACATTTTAAACGTCGAGCCGGGCGGGCGCGTTTCCATAAACGGCCGATTCGTCATCGGATGCGTCGGGCAAAGCGCGTTAATATGGCGGAAATATTCCGCATCAAAATCATTTGCCAGCCGATTATTGTCAAACGACGGATAAGACACAGCCGCCAAAACATCGCCCGTCCACACGCATGTTACAACAACGGAGCCTGTCGACGGATCCATGTTAAACATCTGCGGCGTAAGCTCGCGTGCGTTAATCGCCGAAACCATAACATCCCGCGCAGTATCCGGATTCGAGCGAAGCTGATCTTCAATTTCGCCGTCCCCGTCGTAAATTTGCCCCGTTCCGATTAATGCAAGAAGCATATCGGCCGGCGTAATAAACCTGCCGATAATTCCGTCGACTATAATATTTTGTATCTGATTTTCCCCGTGGGCGGTTGCGTCGGGGTAACGCGCCAAAATATATTGCCGCATCCCAAAGGCCGCGTTATCCGGTTCGGCCTCCAAAACCGCACGCAAGTTAAGATTATGCCCGCGCATGAATGAAACAAAGGCTTCCTCGGGGGTGATGCGATACCGTGCCGCAATATTTGTAAGTGTAAGCCTTCTAATTAATACCTCCGACAACGCCTCTTCGAGAATATGAAATGCCGCCTGTTGCAATTCAAGATCAATGGTCAGAAAAACGCGATTTCCCGGTTCGGGCTCGGAGTCCCAAACAGGCTCGGAAACGCGCCGCCCGGCAGAATTTACCTGAAAAGTTTGAAATCCGGGTGTGCCGCGCAGGTGATGCTCCATCGAAAGCTCAAGCCCTGCCCGCCCGAACAAATCGAACGCCGTGTAGCCGCGATGTTCGTTTCGCGCAAGTTGCTCTGCCGTAATCGGCCGCAAATATCCGATCATGTGTGAAACATACCGCCCGGCAGGATATTCGCGCAAAGTTTCGACATCCACAAAAAGCGCGTCAAATTCGGCGCGTTCCTCGATGGCGGCCTTTGTTTGCGGCGAAATATCATATGCAACAACGAAAGGTGTGGGGGTGTAGTTGCCCCAGTCCAAAAGCCGCTGGTAAAAAATCGGTGCGCGGAAATTCATAATGCGCCGTGCATCCTCGTTTGAAAGTTCGGGGTCAATATTAAATTGGTCGCGCAAAAATTCCCATGTTTCCTCGGCTGTTGCATACCGCGGCTCCGGCACGGCCATATCGTGCTTCCATCGATACTCCTGCCACTCCGCGTTCGAACCGGTGAATAAAAACTCAAACGGCTCCTCGCGAGAGATAGGAAAATCATCCACAAAACGCTCGTCGTTTTGCTCAAAAAGCAAATACAGTTCCAGCAAAGCTTCATTAGATATAACAACCGACGGGTCAAGCATCGCAACAAAAACAGGCACATTAACCGCAAGCGGCCTGCCGTGTCTGTCATAAATCGTGCCGCGCTGTGCAGGAACCGGGCGTGTAACAAAACGCGTCGGAGGCGGCGGCGCGATAAAAGTATCCGCCAAAGTAACCTGCAGCTCAAAAACCCGCGCAAAAAGAATATAAAAAAGAACCGCCGAAACAACCGCCAGCCATAAAATTCTGTTGGAAACTACTTTAAGCGCGTATCGTCCAAAATCGCGTAATAATTCTTTCAATCATGCACCACCTAAGATTGCCTCTTTATGCCTCATTGCGGAGGCCTTCAAATCGTTCCAGTCTCCCGTTTACAAGATGCACAAAAACGTAAACCGGCACAGACATGCTTGCAGTATAAATCGTTTTTGGAAAAATAACAGTACGGAAATAAAACCAAAAATCCGCGTGTGAAAACATCACCGTCGCGACATAAATCGCGAATTGATACACAAACGCCGCCGCAATTACAATCAAAAACGGCAGAAAAAAATTATCCTTAAAGAAATCGCGAAACGGTTTTCCGCATAAATATCCAGTCAAAAACCCAAGCAGTGCAAAAAACCCAATCACAACCCCGCCCAAAACATCCTGCACAAGCCCCGAGGCAAATCCAAAAATCGCGCCCTCTATTTCGCCGCGCAAAATCGCATAGCTTACAATAAAGACCATTGCGGTATCCGGCGTGACCGACATAATCGCAATGTGGGGAAAAAGCGTCGCCTGCAATATGAAATTTATCAAAATTACTAACGCGAAAATAAAAACCCTTATCATTAATCGTCACCTAAAACTTCATTTACAACAAGCACAATTTCCAAATTATTTACATCGGCAACGGGGCGAAGAAGTGCGTAGCGCGTAAGCCCGTCGGGGTTTGTGTGGATGCTGACAACCTCGCCGACGAGAATGCCTGCGGGGAAAATCACGCTGTAGGACGAAGTAAGAATCTCGTCGCCCGGCATAATTTGCGCGGCGGCCTCGATGTGGTTTATGCGCATAAGGCCTTCATTCATATAGGCGGAATGTCCGGTTGCGATCCCCAAATCACCCGTACGCGGCGCGACAACATGAGCGGAAAACCGCCTGTCCAAGACGGAAAAAAACTGTGTGCGCGTCGGCGAAACATAGCCTGTTACGCCCGCAAGTCCGCCGTTTGCGATAACGGCCATGGATACTTCAAGGCCATCATTTGCGCCGCGGTCGATATGGAAACTGCGCTGAAAATCGTTCGGATCTTGCCCGATAACACGCGCTCCCATCGTCGACAGATGCGCGTATTGTGTATGCATGTTAAGCGCGGTGTTTAACGCCTCATTTTCTTCAGCGGCAAGCGCGAGCCGAAAATTTTCAAACTGCAAGCGATTTAATTCGGCATGTAGTTCACGGTTTTCGTTAATGAGCCGCTGGTTATTTGTAAGCGCGGAAAAATGCCCCTGTACCCACGACACAGACGCGTTAAGACCGCGCTGTACCGGTGTAACAACGTATGTCAGCGCAGACGAAAAAATATTTGTGCCGATGTTTGGGTTTATTGTAAAAACTATCGCCAAAATGCAGATGCCGATGCCCGAAAGCAAAAACACCCGCTTATGACGCCCGAGAAATGAAACAAAATCCATAAAACACCTACGTTTCAGAGGTCGCCTTCTTTATCTGCGCGCTTTTCCGTGTGTAACCAAAACTCCCTGCAGTTGCCTGAAGTGTTCCAAAACAAGCCCCGTCCCCATTGCGACGCAGTTTAACGGCTCGTCGGCCTTTATCGTTTCGATGCCCGTTTCAAGCTCAATCA
>WRHA01000145.1 GCA_009783395.1 Defluviitaleaceae bacterium | reverse complement strand
TAGTACCCGTCTTTAAGCATTTTTTACTTGTTGCTTGCGACTACCGCTCGGTGGTCGCGCTTGACTTTCCATATTTCGAAGTTTGGACTGTCAAGTTGCTTAAATATCAACTGATTTGGGAAAGAACCACCCGCCCCTTGACGACAAAAGACTCAAACCGTGACAAAATTCACTTGAATTTTATTTGACTATGTCGTCCGCTCATTCACTCCCTTAACCATAGCCGCAGACATAACCACCCGATCATTCAAAAAAAGTTCTTTATAAGCATCTTTTGGAAAATATTTAACAATAAAAAATGATGCATCATCGGCAGACACTTCTTTTTTAGACGCTATATCATATTTTTTCATTATCTTGACCCCAATAATTCCCATGCATACACCTAAGACTACCCCTGTAAAGGGAAGAAAATGTGCAAATCTCACCTCTGTGCGGCCAACAAATTGAACCGATATTATGCCCAATACAACCACAAGGATTCCCGCCACGAATAGACTAATCCCTATTTTCCTCTTTGGTGATTCCTTATTTTTACAACAGACTAAACAAACTTCTCCCATATGAGGTTTTATATTACGGTAATGCGTTGACACTACCCTTATCCTTTCACCCATAATGTTCCTATAATTCGAGTCGTTCCAGCGTATGGCAGAATAGTATACCGCTTCAGTTGTATCTGAACCGCAATTGGGGCAAATTTCCAATTCGCGAGTGTGATTAGAATAAACTTTCATGATTCCGCCACCTCTGATGAGCAAGATAAAGGGATGTTAGATCAATGTCAAAAGACCAAATTGGTAAGAAATTAACAAAACTAAGCAACTATGCATAAAAATCTTAGATACGCAAAGCGTAAAAACAACGTCGGCGAGCGAAGAGCGCGGTTTCGATAACGGAAAAAAAGTTAAGGGGCGCAAGCGTCATATCGTGGTTGGCATCATGAGTAATCTTTTGGCGGTATCTGTTCACAATGCGGCAACCCACGATACCAAGGCGGGCATACATCCTGCCAAGAAGGCCTACGCCAAGTATCCGACCATAAAAAAATTTTGCGGTGATTGTGGCTATCGAAAATCCTTCATCGAAAATGTCAAAGCCGAGTTAAACCTTGATGGTGACATCTCGCCCAAACTTTCTTCGGCATTTGTGATTATTCCAAAACGATGGATTGGCGAGCGCACCTTGTCTTGGTTGAATCCTTCCCGCAGGTTGTCCAAAGATTATGAAATCTCTGTTGCTTCCGAAGAATCATTCATTATCATTTCACACTCATACATGATTCTTCGCAGACTTGCTCGGCTATGAATATGGGTTCTTAGAGAATTCTCGAAACACATGATAAACTGAAAACAGCCAAGCAATGATGTGATAGGGTAATCATATATTACCTAGATGCATTACTCAAAACTGGGCGATTGCATCAATCACTGACTGTCGTCCTTCCGAGACTATACCGCGAAATACATCGACCGAAAAATTCAACCAATTGTTATGCTCGGGAAAAATGTCTACCGTTAAATTTGTTTTGCCTAATTCGTTAAAGGTTTCGTGAATTTCCAAAACCCCAGTCCATGGCAAAAATGTATCATGCGTTCCGTGAAAAATATAAATAGGCAAATCAAGCTTGCGGAGTACCTCAGCATTACTTCGCAGGCTGAAATGCTCTAAAAACTGGGCTGATGTAAAAAATAGTCCATAATAGTTGCGTATCAGGTCGTCGTATCCACGTTCAATCGCCACAAATAAAGACTCAACATCACGACTAAAATCATGCCTATCGATGTAACCATCTTGATTGAAATCAAATTCATCGAAAAAGCCCTTCCCACGCAGTATCTGTCTCAACATTGAGCGATGACTTGTTCATATATGTCACGTCCCTCTTTGGTATCCACGCAAACGCAATGTGTTCCGCTTTAACTCAAATCCAGTTCTGGAAGTCAACATTTTACATCAATGCGGATAATCAGGCAATCGGAACAAAATTGTCCCGCCTGCCTACGAAAAAAATCGGTGCGGGTAGTGACACTACCCGCACCGATTTTTTTCGTTGCGCCAACGCTACCGTTGTGATATAAAAATCCTTAGGAAAGTGAGGGCTTCATATGAAAAAACTTATATATGGCTTGCTGGTTGTTCTCTTTTCCGTCGGCGGAGTTGTTGCTTTTGTAAATCTTGTTGAAAGCAATGTTATCCCTGCTGCCCCAACCCTTTCGCAAACCGAAACCACCCCGCAGATACGCGAGATTGAACCTTCACCCTTCGGCTACGGGTTTCGGCGCGAGTCGGACTCGTTTGTTTCACTGGTTCAGGCATCGCATGTTGCGCGTGCGGAAGATTTGACTTTTGGCGATGTTGCCGCGCTTGTGCGGGAAGCGGTCGCGCTTGCGGGCGGACTTGAGGGCATCGTAAGCGACGGCGATACCGTTGTTTTAAAGCCGAACCTTGTAACGGCGCGATGCAACACGCTTCCGGGCTGGCAAGGTCGTTGGCTTCCGCCGGAGGCAAACGGAAACTCGACCGATTATCGGGTTACCCGTGCTGTTGCACAAATTGTACGCGAGCTGAACCCGACCGGTCGCATCTATGTAATGGAGGGCTCGGCACAGGATACGACCGATGTAATGCGAAGAATGAACTACACCCACGAGCATATACCCGAGGTTGATGATTTTTTCGCGCTTGAGAGAGTTTCCGGTGACTGGCGCGACAGAGAATCGCCGTACCTGATTCGCGTTGAAGCACCGAACCTGCTTTTCCGCGATGCCTACTATTTCAACCGACTATTGTTTGAGGCCGACGTTTTAATAAATTTACCGACACTAAAAAATCACTGGGAAACGGTTACAACGGGTGCAGTAAAAAACCTTGGAATCGGCGCGACCCCTGCAAATATTTATGGCGACGCCCCGAGAGATAATCATCGACTTCGCGAAATTCCCCACGGTGTGCCCGAGTTGCACCGCTTTATTGCGGATTATTACACATTGCGCCCGTCGGACTTTGTTGTGATGGACGCGCTTCAGGGACTTTCGCACGGTCCGACGCCCAGCTTCGCGATGTCGGGCATACGAGACATTGCCGATGCGCAAAAAAATATGCGCACGATTCTCGCGTCGTCGGACGGCCTTGCAATTGATGTTGTGCAAACAAATATAATCAACTGGGACATCGACACGGTGTTTCATTTGCAATATTTAATTGAAGCCGGCGTTGTCGGAAACGGAAACCCCCAAAACATCGTTGTTTTGGGCGGGCGGGTTGATGATATACGCACCGATTTCGACGGCGTTATTCCGATTACCGGCGGACGCCGCTTAACCCTCGCCGCGCCGCCGGAAATTACGATTGGAGAGGCTGTTTTATACGGCACAAATTTGCACCTGCGCTTTTATTTTTGCGCAAACACCGTTAAATTTGATATTTATTTGGACGGCTTTTATGTGTCGAGCTTGGACGCACCAACGGACTACAGCGGGGTTAGCATGTGGAAGCGTATCGACCACCCTGCACATGAAGTGACAATTTACGCCTTTGACAATCGTATGCAGCACGTTTCGACAAGCATGTTGATTGAGTGGGATGTGGCAGATGAAGTCCAAGCCGACGACGACGACGTGACAGACGACCTACACCCTACGCATCTCGTTCTCCGCATCGACAGCCCGGGCGCACAGTTTATTTTCCGCGACGATACGTATGAAGAGCGGCTGCTT
>WRHA01000144.1 GCA_009783395.1 Defluviitaleaceae bacterium | reverse complement strand
CATGTGACTGCGCAGGATGGCGAAATGACTACGTTTAACAGACCTCGCGGAATTTTTGTTTCCGGTTGGTACGGAAATTACGGTGAGATATGGATTGCCGATACAAACAACCAGCGCGTTTTGCATATGGACGAAAACTGGAACGTAATCACAGAAATCGGTCATCCCGGCATTTACGGAACAAGCTTGCTTGACACAGACAGCGATTTTTTGCCGGCAAAGGTTGCGGTTGACTTTTCCGGAAGGCTTTTTGTGCAGACATTGCACATAAATCGCGGGCTTATGGAGTTTGATCGCGACGGAACATTTGCGGGCTACATGGGTGCGCCGGAAGTTATTGTTACTCCGTGGGATCGATTTTTTCGCATGATTGCTACGCAAGAGCAACGCGAGGCGAGGCTTCTTAACGTTCCTGTTGAGTACAATAATTTACACATCGACAGCGAAGGTTTTATTTTTGTAACAACGACGCAGGCTGAGGATATTGAATTCCCAATTGCACGGCTTAATGCACTTGGTGACGACATTATGATTCGGAACGGCTGGGAATATCCGATCGGTGATTTGTGGTGGGGGTCAGGTGCAGACCGCTCCGGCCCGAGCGAGTTTGTCGCTGTAACAACAATTCCGAACGAGATTTTTGTCGTGTTTGATCGTAATCGCGGGCGTCTTTTTGCATACGATTCGCAGGGGCATTTGCTTTTCGTTTGGGGCGGTCCCGGCAATCGCGAAGGCTTTTTCACATTTCCGACCGCACTTGCGAACATGGGGCATACGCTTTTCGCTCTTGACGGCGGTCAGGGTCCGAACGCCAGCGCACTTACGCGCTTCGATTTAACAGAATATGGCGAGATGATAATGCGTGCGTTTGAGATGTATCAGCGGGGCTTGTATGTAGAAAGCTATACGTACTGGAATGAAGTTCTGCGTATGAACGGAAATTTCTCGCTTGCATATACCGGCATCGCACGTGCGCATTTACGATTAGGAAATTATCGCGAAGCAATGCATTTTTTCAGTTTGCAATTCGATTTTGACGGATACGGTCGTGCGTTTAACTTTTATCGGCGCATATGGATGGAGGACAATTTTTGGATTATCGCATCGGTGCTTGGTGTTTTAATTATTGTTCCCCCTGTTATAAAAAGGGTTCTTAAGTTGCGAAGGGAGATAAGAGAATCATGACTGCAACGATAAAACAGCGCATACAAAGTGAGGGTTTCAAGCATTATCTTCAAAGCCTGAAATTCTCCCTTTACACAATGCGCAGGCCGCTTGACGGTTTTTGGGATTTAGTTCACGAAAAACGCGGCAGCATGGCTGCGGCGCACACAATTGTGGTTGTGTATTGTTTGGTGTTAATCAGCTATATCGTACAATCGAACTTTTGGTGGATACCCATTCAGATGGAGGGCTTCAACGCGCTTTTCGTTGTGGGTACCGTTGTAATACAAATGGGGTTGTTTTCGCTTGCAAATTGGTGCTTAACAACGCTTTTCGACGGCAAGGGGCGTATTTCGGATATTTACATGGCTTACGCCTATGCGTTGCTTCCTCAGCTTATCAGTTACGCCATAATTCTCCCTCTGACATATATCCTTACAGCGGACGAATACATGATCCCGATTATGATTTGGCGTGTCGGCGATTTGTGGCACTACCTTTTAATTCTGTGTGCGATGAAGCAAATTCACGATTACACTTTTGGAAAAGCCTTGTTGACAACGATTATCAGCCTTGCGGCAATGGGAATTATGATTTTCATTTTTTTAATGTTTTTTGCTGTTGTAAGTGATGGGATTGCGTATTTTTATTCGCTCGGTCAGGAATTATTATTCAGAATTCGTCGAGGATAGGTAGGTGGAAATAATGGTGAAATATTTCGCGATGTTATTTTTAGCAGCGGCGGCGATTTTTATTTTATCCGGATGTACAACGAATGAGCGCGTTGGCGGCGAAATTGTTATCTTCGAGCAAGACCCGAACGCGCCGCCTGTTGTTTACATCGAAAATGAGTTTTTGCGTTTGGAATTTTTAACGGAAACGGCGGAAATTATTTTGCGTGAACGCGGAACGGATAATTATTGGCGTTCGACGCCGCAGGAAGTTGAGCTTTCCGATGACCATGCCGTCGGCTTTGCGGCAATAGAGAGTTTTTTTGCACAAAGCTTGTTTGTTTTGGAGTTCGAGAGCCGCACAGGCGTGTCCAGGCCTTTTGATACGTATCGTTACTCCGTGCGCACGAATCGTTTTGAACATGAAATTTTAAACCCGACTACGATGGAGCTTCGCTTTACCGTATCCGATTTGGTTGAATCTTTTGAAATCCCGGACGCGATTTACGAGCATAGGCTTATGGAGTTTTTGTCGGGTCTTTCGCGTTTGAATCAGGGGCGTGTTTTGGGTGTGTACGGAGTAGACCCTATTTCGTTGGAAAATCCGCCGCCCGGGATGTCGCGAGCCGAACTCTTAACTTATTTCCCTACTCTTGAATATGGTCATTCCATTTTTGTTCTTTCGCCCGAGACTCCCGGTGACCAGCTTGAACGCGCAGCGTACTTGCTTCGCGAGGCAGGTTACACATATGAGGATTGGCGCGAAGACATGGCATATTTTAACGTGCCGACAGATATCGAACAGGCTGCATTTAATTTAATTATGCGTCTCGAGCTTGATCGCAATAACATGCTCGTAACAATTCCGATGCGAGAAATTACTTATGTACCTGCATTTATGCCGACACAGCTTACGATTTTACCGTATTTCGGCTCGGCTCGTGCTGAAGATGACGGCTATCTGTTTGTTCCCGACGGTTCGGGTGCAATCATGTATTTCGACACTATGCGACACACGCAAGGGCTGTATTTCAACCGAGTCTTCGGCTGGGATGAAGCGATTGTGCGTACGGAAATTTTGCATGATAACCGTGCGGCGTTTCCGGTTTTTGGTGTGTACAGAAACGGTTCGACCATGATGGGAGTAATTGAAACCGGTGCGTCGTATGCATCGGTTCGCGCACTGGTTGCGGGCATGGGCGCGCCGTATAGTCGCGTGCATCCGCTTTTTCGCCTGCTCCACGGTGCGCCGCTTGATGTTCGAGGTCGCACAAGCGATTCGCTGTACATGCACGAATGGTATTTGCCGGATGAAGATATTGTAATTCGCTACGTTGTGGTAAGTGGTGACGGATATGTCGGAATGGCTCATGCATACCGCGAGTTTTTGCAAGAGCGTTATCCGTGGCTTAACCAACGAGTGCAAGAACCGGTCGACGCAATGGTTGAATTCTTGGGCGCGGCACTTTCGCCGCAACATATTTTTGGGTTTCCGATTGACCGTCCTTTTCCGCTAATGACATACGACCGTGCGGCGGAAATTATGGAACAGCTGTACGACTATGGCTGGCGCAATTTGCATATAAAAATGCGCGGTGCGCATAATGAGTCGATTGATCATATTATTCCGTCCGGTCTTGATATAATTTCTCAGCTCGGAGGACGACGTGGTTTTGACAATATGGCAAGCACTGCTTCACGTTTGGGATATGAATTTTACCTTGAAGGCGATTTTGTTTTCATGCGGAGGGATGGCTTGTTCGATGGGTTCAGCCCGATGCGCGACGCAGCCCGACAAGCAAACCGGGAGCGTGCCGAGCACGCAGGCTTCAGCCATGTTTATTTCGGTGCGCTTGGAACAGGCACGTGGCTTGCCGACCCGG
>WRHA01000143.1 GCA_009783395.1 Defluviitaleaceae bacterium | reverse complement strand
GTGGACATGTGGCGGGGAGCGAAATGTTCGTCTCGAAGCCGGATGCAGTTTCCTAGCCGATAAAAAAACACCGACAGTGATTTTTCACTGTCGGTGTTTTTTTACTGTCGAAAACCCACGAGAGACACTATGCGGCGGATAGTTCGCGTTGGATGTATGCCAAGCCGTATGCCTTGAAGTCCTCGAGCGTACAAAATTGCTTGTCGGATACATTGATTAGTTGCTTTTTGTTAAAGGATGTTAACCCATCCAGGTCTTCGTGGACAACTAAGCTCCGAAACGGGATGTCATTTTTTTGATAATTCAGGCAATTAATTATCACCTTGGACGCCTTGGAATCGTCCTTTACACCATATAGAAAAATTGGCTTTCGGGCATTTATTCTATAATCGACCATCAGATTCTCATCGTTGGCAATTGGTGTATATTTTTCTGTAATCTCATAAGCTGAGAAACTGACACCGACAAATTCCTTCAGCAAATCGTAAAACATTGATTTAATTGTTTCGCGGCTTAATATATCTACGTTGCTAACTTTTGTTAGGGTTTGCAAAAGCTGATATAAGCATTGCTGAAATATGTCAGGGGTTGCTTCAATATATATCTCCCCATTTTCTATTTTCGCTCTGTTTTGAAGTATTATTGAATTCAGCACATCCTTTTTGTTGTCTGTGTTAAAGTCAAAACAGTACGAAAGCTTCATGATGGTTAAACCGTGATCGCTGATTCGCAATAAATTCGGATTTACGGGAGATTCTTCCAAGAAAATATCATACATATCCCCATCCTCATGAAAAAATGGCACAAGCACCTTATAAATGCCCGGGCGCTTGAGGCGAAAATCTATTCCGCTAACATTCTTTTTGAGTTGTTCTATATTCAACACGCGATTCACCCCTTCATAATTCTGCTAACGACATTTGGGACATATGCTCGAAATCAGTGTATTCGTGTGCGTTGGTTATTCCGCATCGGGATACAAAGTAAAATAAAGCAGATTGGAAAGAAGAAAATTTATCGGTTTTGTCCTTATAGCTTGGCTTTGAAAATCTTCGCTCTTGAATATCTATTGCTGTTATCTCATGGATATGAAAAGAGTGGTGGATGTCTGCTCCTAATGGCGTGCCTCCCTCGTGCGGTCCTTGACACCGCAAAAGTACGATTGGCAGTGATACGCCTATATATTTATCCGCATTTTCCCATCTTAGCCCTACTGAGAAATCCTTTATAAACTTACAGGATTGACGTAAAAACAAGCGAAACAAGTACTTGTCATCATGCGATTTGACCGAAAAGTTGTTTCTGGTGTGACGATTTTCATGAAACATTTGTTTCTTGTCTGATTTGTATATACGCTTACTACAACCGATTAATTCATTATTAATAAAGTCATCACTAATCATAAAAAACCCCCACTAAGCCATGCGCAAAAATAAAGAACAAAAATTCGTCATTACGATGAGATTTTACCACATTTTTAGTGGGAGGCAAGATCTTTTTTTGCCGATAAAAAAATACGCTTCCGATAATAAAACATTATTACCGGAAGCGTATTTTAATTATAGCGGAAACTGGACTTGAACCAGCGACCTAGCGGGTATGAACCGCTTGCTCTAGCCATCTGAGCTATTCCGCCGAAAAAAAGGGGCTGTTATAATAACAACCCTCTGGGCGCAGAAGGACTTGAACCTCCGACATCCTGCTTGTAAGGCAGGCGCTCTCCCAGCTGAGCTATGCGCCCGAACAATCGAAATATTACCGCACGAAGAATAGTTTGTCAAGAAAAAAAATCGGTGCGTGCCTAAATTAGGCACATTGCTGTTAGTGCGTAGATAAAAATCGTGAGCGTAGCCGCCGAAAGGAGCGTTGAAAACAGGATGATGTTCGCGGCGGTGTATCCGTCGCCGCCCATTTGTACCGCCATTGTGTAGCCTGCGATTGCCGACGATGTGCCGCCGAGAACCATGAATGCGGCGAGGTCGATGCCGCGAAACCCGAACGCAAACGCCGCCGTCGTAAACGCAAGCGGCATAACAACAACCTTCAAAATCGCCGAAACAAGCGCGAATTTGAATTTCTTATCCACGCCAAGGAATGTAATTCCCCCGCCAAGGCAAATCAGCGCGAGCGGCCCTGCCATGCGCGAAAGATCGGAAAGTGTTCGCGCAATCATTTCCGGCGGCTCGAAATTCAAAGACGACAACACAAATCCGCAAATTATCGCGACAACAAGCGGATTTTTTATTACCGTAAGCGCGACTGTCTTAACCTTTAATTTCTCATCCGACTCGGCACATGCCGACAACACCAAAATCGAAAAAATATTATAAAGCGGCATCACAAGCGCGACGATAAGCGCGAAAACCGCCACCCCGTCCTCGCCCGCAAGGTTTCGCATAAGCGGAATTCCGACAAAAACCATGTTCGACCGAAACGCACCCTGCACAAAAACCCCCAATATCTTCTTCTGCTTAATAAAAAACCGCGCCACCGCCCAAACCGCCGCAAATGAAACCACAGTAGCCCCAATAGCAAACGCCGCAAACCCCACCCCCGCAAGCTCAGAAAAATCCGCCGAAAAAACACTCTCCCAGAGTGTAACCGGCAACAATATGTAAAAAACAAACTTATTCCCGCAAGAAATAAACTTCTCCGTAAAAAAACCCGTCTTCCTAAGCAGATACCCAAGCCCAATAAGCAAAAAAATCGGCGCAACAACATTCATACTAAAAACAAAATGCAAAAACATGAACCAACCTCCGTAAAGCATATAATTAAAAAGAAGGGGCGGAGAACAAATGAGCAAAAAATCAATAATAAAAGCACGCGGAATCCTGGCCGCAATGCTGATATGCGGAGCCGCGGCTATTTTGGTTGCAAGGGGCGGCGGGGAGAAATTTTTACATACGAACACGTTTGCACAAATGCAAGGGAAGCCCAAGTGCGGGGGCGGGGAAG
This sequence comes from Defluviitaleaceae bacterium, assembly GCA_009783395.1. Taxonomy (GTDB): domain Bacteria; phylum Bacillota; class Clostridia; order Lachnospirales; family WQUN01; genus WQVC01. The sequence continues at coordinate 754 of WRHA01000143.1, read as the reverse complement.
AAATGATTTTGGCGGCACGGTTTGATCATGCGCCGCCGCGTCCGCAGCGTGTTCCCCCGGAAATCCCGCGCCCGAATGAGGAAAGGCTCGAGCGGCTTTCATGCTTTAATTATCTCACAAGAAACATCTTTTTGGCAGACCGAAACACGATTTTGTTGGAATCGGATGTCGATGTCGGCGAGTTTTTGGCGATGGATTTTACGCTGGACGCAGGAGTGACCGGCCCGCAGGTGCTGATTTTTCATGCGCATTCGCGAGAAAAATTTGCAGATTCCGATCCGAATGATGCGATGAGCGGAGTAATGGGGGTGGGGCGGGAGCTGGCGGAAATTTTGCGGCGTGATTACGGCATCGAGGTATTGCATCACACCGAACGCTTCGATATCGTGGACGGCAGGCCGCAACGCGACGGTGCGTACGAGCGGCTTGACCCGGTTATTCGGCAGATTTTGGCGGAAAATCCGTCGATTCAGGTTTTGATTGACCTGCACCGCGACGGCGTTGGGTCGCATGTTGCGCCGATGGTAACATATATCGACGGCGAGCGCGCCGCGCAGATCATGTTTGTAAACGGGCTTTCGCGGCGTTATCGCGGCGGCGAGATAACGCCCGTTGCCTCTCTCCCAAACTTGTATCAGCGTGAAAACTTGGCATTTACACTGAATCTACAGCTGGCGGCAAACGAGCTTCATCCCGGGTTCGCCCGCCGCGCATACCTCCTGCCGTTCCGCTACAGCTTACACATGGCTCCCGC
>WRHA01000142.1 GCA_009783395.1 Defluviitaleaceae bacterium | reverse complement strand
TGTCCGTACCGCGGCGGCCAAGCGGAACATCGGCGGTGTAATCGGGCGCGATTTCGCTGCCTTCTTTGCGGGTGTTGTCGCTGATTGTCCAGCCCGGGGCAACTTGTGTGACGTTAATGCCGTATTCGCCGACCTCCTTCGCAAGCACGCGATACAAGCCGTCCATTCCCCGTTTTGCGGCAGAATACGCACCGATACCCGGCTTGCATAACGCGGAACACTCGGTATTTATCCCAATAAATCGCCCGGATTTTCGCTTAATCATTTCCGGCATAAATGCCTTTGCGGTCAAGACGCTCTGCATAATGCACGAGTCGAACTGGCTTTGAAAATCCGCCAAAGGTTGTTCAAGAATCGTTTTCCACTCGTATTGTATCACGGCGTTATTTACAACGATATGCACCTCGCCAAGCGCATCGAAAGCCACGTCGCGCATTCGGTTGACATCAGCTTCTTTTGTAATGTCAGCCTGAATTGCTATTGCGCGCCGCCCGATTTTTTCAATTTCCCCAACAAGGCTGTCTGCCATTTCCTTGTTTCGTACATAATGCACTGCAACATCTGCGCCACTTTCGGCAAATGTGCGCGCCATTACACGCCCAAGCTGACCCGATGCCCCTGTAATGAGTGCGGTTTTTCCATGCAAGCAAATCTCCATAAATTGCCTCGCTTTCTGTTCTAATTGAAATAGCCAAATGGCATAAGATAAAGCGGCGTTTCATTTTCCGGCAGATTAAGGACTTCGGCGACTTGGTCGTCTATAAACGCGCCAACGGCGACAGTTCCAAGCCCCAACGCCTCCGCCTGCAAATAGACATTTTGCGCAGAATGCCCCACCTCAATATAGATGTACATTATACCGCGTTCGCCGTAGCGTGGAAGCATTATTTCAAAATCGGCACTGATTGCTAAAATTGCGGGGGCATTTTGGACGCTTCTTTGCCCGAGTGCGGCGGCGGCAAGAGAACTTCGCACGTCGCCGCTAATCACTTGCACAATTTTATTCTCCTCGGAAATATAGCGGTAAACTCCCGGCTCAATGCCCTCCACGTTTCCGATAACTACATAAATTTCAAGAGGAAATAACGCGCCGGCAGATGGCGTTGTACGCAATCCGCCTCTTGGTGCATCGGGGCGCGGTTCCGTAATTCCATAGGTCGCCCATAAAATCTGCGAAAGCTGTTCCGCCGATAATGCCTTGTCTTGAAAATTCCTGCGAGAACGACGTTGCGCTAATGCTTGCTCCACACTCATGTTGCTATCGGTTCTCGGCTCGGGCAAAATATAAATTACTTCGGACTGCTGGATTCTTACTACAGGAGTGGAATCAACAGTTTCATAGACCGGATAAACATTGGCTTCACTCAGTGCTTCTCCGGTTTCTTCCGATTCACCTGCCGAATAATTATCAGCCGTACTGCCGCAAGCTGAAAATACAAAAATGAACAACATCAACGCCAATAAATACTTTTTCATAACTTCCTCCGTTTGAACTACCCCTTGGTAGTTGAATTTGCAGTCAATACCTCTTCATCGTTTCCGCTTTTATTGCCCCAATAATCCGCAAGCGGCAGCAATTCTTCCGTTACAAGATTTGCGGAAAAAACCTTTGTAGCATTGATTCTGTCTTTTGTAAGTTTTTCGCCGCCAATTCAAGCCATTACGCCCAGTTCAGAATCCCAATAATAGCTGAACCAACAAAACAATCCAAAATTCGGGCTGCAGTCCTCTTTGTATGTTCCGTAAAGAAACAATGTTTGAGGGCAAAATTCGTTTCTCCTTCCGGATGAAGGTATTGATTTTTTCATGTCAAGCTCTCCTTTTTATTTAGATTTGACAGTATTTTTTGCAGACTGTTTTCAAATGCAACAATTTCATCATCAGTAAATCCGGCGTAATAAATTTCGTTCATTTCGTGAGAAACTTTGTCATATTCATTTTTTAAATTTCGCGCCTTTTCGGTGAGGGTGATTCGGATTTGTCGCCTGTCCGTTTTATCGAAAACGCGATTAAGAAGGTTCGCGTTCTCCATTCGGTCAAGCATACTCGTCAATGTTGTTTTCGCTAATCCTGTTTTTCGCGAAAGTTCAACAATGGGAACGCCGTCCTCTTGCCATAATACATATAGGATTCTCCCCTGCGCTCCGTTAAATTCTTCCACTTTGGCACTCGCAAGCAATTTTTCAAAAATCCTCCCGCTGATTTGTTTTATTTGCGAAATTAAGAAACCGCCTTGTGTTTCGCGTTTCAATGCAACACCTCCGCTTCATATGGAATAGTACTATATGGAACTAATTTGTCAAGGGTATGGCTGAACGAACGGACAAAGGGGGTTTTTATCATTTTTCCAACAGCGCGAGTTGCAACTTTTTCCGCACCCGTGCAAGCGACGATTTGATTTTGCTTTCGCTTGCGCGGGTGTTTTTTGCGATTGTCGCGATGGAGTCGGCGTCCATGCCGCGCAGGAAATTGTTTATTGCGTCGGCGGTTAGGTTGTTTTCATAAGAGGTGTGGACGTCGGTGGGGGAGGGGATTGCTTCGGTTAGTTCGCTTAACAGGATGTCAATTTCGCCTGTTTCGTTTGCGCGTTTTTGTGCGGTGGCGGCGCGGTACTTGTCTAAAGCTCGATTGCGGGTGATTTTTGCAAGAAAGCCTTTTAGGGACGCGGGGCGGAGCGGCGGGATTGTTTCCCATGCTTTGAAATATGTGTCGCTCAGGCATTCTTCTGCGTCTTGCGGGTTTGGGAGGATGTTTTTTGCGACGGTGAATAAGTACGGCGCGTATTTATTTTGTGTTTCGGCGACTGCATCTTCGTCGCGGGCGAAAAAGAGGTCGATTATTTTTGAATCTTCCATTTTATCGCCTCCCGTTCCGCTCATCCTGCGAAATCGTTTCGCCCACGCGAAAACGCTCGCGCAAAATTCTGCCAACGGCGTCTTCCCGGTCGGGCATTCGCGGGGAAGTATGTTCGCCGAGCGTCAACTGTCCTACCGGCTCAATCGGCAAAATAAGCCCGTAATGCAGCTCGACGTGCCAAAGCATCGGATGCGGCTCGACAGACCAAGTAATCGAGTAAACCACTCGACCGTCCGCGGTGAGAATAAACTGAGGCGTGAAATAGTGATACGGCGCGGGTTCGCTTGTGAAGGCTTCGACAGGCGGCGATGAGTCGGTTGAGACAAATTCCATCGTCACGAACGAGCCGTTCGTGTAATGAGCGAACATATTTTCCTTGCCGCCGCCTTCGATGAACCAAAATTCTATTTGCACAATGGTTTCGCCGAAGATTTCATATATGAAAAATTGCTGTGCAACGGCGGGGCGAATTTTGGAGGTTCTGTGACTGTAAACTCCCGGTATCGGGATGGGGGTGTCTTCGAACATAAATTGCATGGTCCCAAACTCCCTGTCATGCCATTCCCCCCAAACAAGCGGCCTTTCCGCCAGCGTGTTGCCGGAAAGGTCAACATATGTGCGGTCGGGTTGACGAATACCGAAGCCTAAAAGCGTCGGGAAATTTTGTAGGAAATCGGCTGCAATGAATGCTTTTTCGTCGTCGATTTGCTCCGCATGGGCGCGATTTTGCTCTGCATGGACGCGATTTCGTGCTGCGCTGCGGTCGATTTCGGTGCGGTTCATGCGTATGGTTTCTTCATGCAGTTCGCGAAGGAAATTGCCGAGAGCGGCCTCGAGTTCGTACA
>WRHA01000141.1 GCA_009783395.1 Defluviitaleaceae bacterium | reverse complement strand
TTTTTGTCGGGCTACAATTGGGAGGACGGAATCGGCCCCGTCGAAAACCGACCGGCACGGCTTGATCTCGCTTGGAAGACCGTGGAAACAAACGAGGTCGGGTTGCATGAGTTTATCGCGTGGGCGCGCGAAGTCGGCGCGGATGTAAACATGGCGGTAAACCTCGGCACACGCGGCATAGACGCGGCGAGAAATATCGTGGAATATTGCAATCATCCCGGCGGCACGTTTTGGAGCGACCTTCGCCGCAAAAACGGCGCGGAAGCCCCGTTCAAGATAAAAACATGGTGCCTGGGCAATGAAATGGACGGAGCCTGGCAAATCGGAAGCAAAACAGCCGAGGAATACGGGCGACTCGCCGCCGAAACCGCAAAAGTTATGAAGTGGGTTGACCCGGAAATTGAGCTTGTTGTATGCGGCAGTTCGTTTATTGGTATGCCATCGTTTGCGGCGTGGGAGGCAACCGTGCTTGAGCATACATACGAGCACGTCGATTATCTTTCGTTGCACAGTTATTATGGAAACCAAAAAAACGATTTATCCAATTATCTTGCAATGTCTGTCGGCATGGACAGATTTATCAAAAGCGTAACGGCAATTTGTGATTACATTAAGGCAAAAAAGCGCAGCGACAAAGTGATGCATCTTTCGTTCGATGAATGGAACATATGGTATCACTCGCTCGAGAAAGACAGCAAAAACGAGCCGTGGCAACAGTCACCGCCTATTTTGGAAGACATTTATAATTTTGAAGACGCGCTTCTTTTGGGTTGCTTGCTTATTACTTTGCTAAAAAACAGCGACCGTGTGAAAATTGCGTGCTTGGCTCAGCTTGTAAATGTAATCGCGCCGATTATGACCGAAAAAGGCGGCAACGCATGGCGACAATCAACATTCTACCCATTTATGCAGGCGGCACATCACGGGCATGGCACGGTGCTTCGCCACAATTTAGAAGTACCCGAATATGATTGCGCAGATTTTAAGGATGTCCCGTATGTAGAATCCGTCGCGATTCACAATGCAGAGAAAAACGAAATAGTCGTTTTTGCACTAAATCGCAGTGCGGACGAAAGCGTTGAGTTTTCGGCAGAGTTGCAAGGATTTAGCCCCACAAAAATCCTAAATTTCAGCGAAATCAGCGGGCATGATATAAAGGCTGTTAATTCAAAAGACGCTTGCCCCATCGCACCAAAAGCATCGCAAGCCGCTTCCGTAAACGGAAAAAATCTTACGGCGACATTTGCCCCGTTGTCATGGAACATGATACGCGTCGGCTTGGACGCATAGCACGCCAAGCGTGCATTAGACACCGAGGGCATCCGGCGGTAGGCGACATTACGTCTCGAAGCCGGATGCAGTTTCCTGAGCTACAAAAAAAATACCCGTGCGGGTTAAACTGCACGGGTAACTTTTTTTGAGCGGAGGCATCGGGTGCAAACTTTTGCTCTGCGCACGGTGCCGTTTTGTTCCTTAATTTGAACCTTTTTGATATTCGAACGCCACATTTTATTGGCGCGGCGGGAGACTTGACTGCGGGTAATGCTTATTCTATGCCCCGTTTGAATACCCTTGTCGCAAACTTCGCATTTTGCCATGATGTACCTCCAATAAAAATTAAAATTCTCGAGCCATTATAGACACATTACAAATTCATGTCAATTCATATTTACGCCAAGCGCGTCCAAATGTAAAAATGTTTCCGGCACCCCACCGCTTATTATCGTATCAACAAGCGAAACCTGGCGTGTAACATGGATTTCTGAGGATTGCACGGGGTTAATAATCCGAACAACCGACTCCACTGTCAGCCAAACCGAAAATGGAGTCTTGAGAAAGGGATAAATGCGTCCGGAATCAGTTTATATAAACATGAACGTTTTGAATGCGTTTTTTTCGGGGCTTGCCTTTCACGGTTAGGTTTTCGGTATCAAGAATTGTTGCGGCTTCATGAACCACAATTTTGTCGATGAATTTTCGCGCTATATCCGCAGTCAATTCCACGACATCACAGCAATTTTGCGCCATTTTATTTTGGGCAGTGGTCGATTTGCTTTGAAGTGCCTCAATATCGGCCCGTAAAATTTTCACCTTTTCAGTGTTTAGAAAAAATTCATCCTCATAATCTTCGCGAAATTTTGCAAAAAGGGCATCGCTCAATTTGCCGCTTACATTGTCTTCGTACATACGTTTGATAATTTTATCGAGCTCGGAGATTCGGCGTTCCGCCTTGGTTAATTCCGATTCTTTCAGCCCGACGACTTTTGAGAATTCTTGTTGAATCACCCCCTGCACTTGATCTGCAAACATTGTATTATCTTCACGGGCGAACTTTAAAAACTCTCGTATTTTGTCGAGGACTATGGTTTCAACCACGTCTTTTCGTATGCTGTGCCGAGTACATGCATCAACGAAACGACTCGATGCGTTGCTGTAGGATTGGCAAATATAGTATTGAAATTTCATGTCATGCGAACATGTCATCCTTAAATTTGAGCCACAATCCGCGCATCGGAGCAAGCCGCTCAAAATTCCGCATTCGTTCAGACTTGTTTTCCTGCGACGCGTTGAACGAAGTTTTTGCACCAAATCAAACTCATGCTTGTCGATAATCGGCTGATGATGATTTTCAATAACCACCCAATCCGCCTCGGGACGCACCAGCCTTTTTTTATTTTTGTACGATTGAGTGGTGTATTTTTGCGACACCATGTGTCCTATGTAAGCCGGGCTTTCACAAATTACAGAAATCATATGTGTAGCCCACGTTGAATATTTCGATGAAAGCCCTTTAGATTTACGATAATGCATCATCGGCGTGTCTATTCCGCGCACGCTAAAATCTTTTGCAATTGTATAAACACCGTCCCCGGCAACAACTCGAACAAAAATTTCCCGAACATATTGCGCGGCATCTTCATCAATTTCCCATTCGTGAATGTTCGCGTTTTTGGGGCGATAGCCGTATGGCGGGCGTTGCGCACATTTTCCCGCAATTGCATTTGAACGCTTTATTGCACGAATTTTTTTTGACGTGTCAGCGACATAGTATTCGTTGAAAACGTCGCGAAATATCGACAAAACGTCATACCCCGCTGCACTGTCCAAATTATCATTAGCCGCAATAAAACGCACATTATGCTTCTCGAACCGCCTCTTGAGAAGCCCGACTTCAAGCACATCGCGACCTATGCGCGACTGATCCCCTTACGGTATAATAATGACAAACCCCCACAAGCCTGGTAAACACAAGGGTTTCGGGGGTTTGGCTTTTATTTTTTCTGCGTTATTTTATAAAAACACGAGGGCAGAAACATGTCGGGAAATGGAGTGAAATGAAGGAAAATGAAACTGAAATTCGCAAAGACTAAAAAATAATCCGGCAAAATATTTTTTTTCCGCGATTCGTCTATAAAAAAGCACGCCAAGCGTGCATTGGACACCGTGGACATGTGGTGGGGAGCGAAATGTTCGTCTCGAAGCCGGACGCAGTTTCCTCGTCTATAAAAAATACACCCAAATTATGAGTGTATCTCCAATCTGTAGATTTTAACTTCAAGCTATTGCGTAAGCCAAAACGGGATGTACAGAACATCTTGCTCCCGGTCCAGCCGGTCTTTGGTTATGACTGCCGAAACCGGTATTTTGGCATTAGGGAACTCTTGTTGAAATTTAGC
>WRHA01000140.1 GCA_009783395.1 Defluviitaleaceae bacterium | reverse complement strand
GAAAATCAAAAACCGCCGATGCGGAGCCCACCACAGTATAGGCTCGTCGGGGTTGTACCATGGAAAAATCCCGTTCGAATACGCGCTTAAAAGCCGCTCGACACACAAATCTCCGCCAAAAGCCAAAAGACCATCGGGGTCGGCAAGTTGCGTCGGCGGAAATAAAGTCGAACCATCGACTATTCTAAAAACAGGCATAAATCGCTCCAAGTTTGCGCACACCGCATTTTTCCTATATTATACAATAAATAAACGAAACGAAATTTAAATAAATCCAAAAAGAAAGGAACATGTTTTATGAAATCAATGGAAAAAATCGTTGCTCTGGCAAAAAGTCGCGGATTTGTATTCGCCGGCTCGGAAATATATGGAGGTTTTGCAAACACATGGGATTACGGCCCGCTTGGCGTCGCGCTGAAAAATAATGTAAAAGCCGCGTGGTGGAAAAAATTTATACAAGAAAGCCCCCTCAATGTCGGCGTAGATTGCGCAATATTAATGAACCCTTCCGTATGGGAGGCCTCCGGCCATCTCAGCGGCTTCAGCGATCCGCTTATGGACTGCCGCGCATGTAAGGAGCGTTTTCGTGCAGATAAACTTATAGAGGACTCCTTGGATGACGGCGCAACCGCCGACGGCTGGTCGAATGAAAAAATGAAGGCATATATCGACGAGAAAAAACTCCCCTGTCCCAAATGCGCTAAGCACGATTTCACCGATATACGCCAATTTAATATGATGTTCAAAACATTCGCGGGCGTAACCGAGGACAAACAAACAACGGTTTACCTCCGTCCCGAAACCGCGCAAGGCATTTTTGTAAATTTCAAAAATGTTCAGCGCACATCACGCAAAAAAATACCCTTCGGTATCGGGCAGGTCGGTCACTCCTTCCGCAATGAAATTACGCCGGGCAATTTCACTTTTCGCACTCGCGAGTTTGAGCAAATGGAGCTGGAATTTTTTTGCGAACCCGGCACCGACCTCGAATGGTTTGAGTACTGGCGGCAGTTTTGCATCGACTGGTTGCACGGATTAAACATGCCGGCCGAATCCTTGCGCATCCGCGACCACGGTCCCGAAGAATTGTCATTCTATTCCAAGGCTACGACGGACATCGAATATCTCTTTCCTTTCGGGTGGGGCGAGCTTTGGGGCATCGCAGACCGCACGGACTACGACCTCAAGCAACACATGGAGCATTCCGGCGAGGACATGCACTACATCGACCACCTCGACAACACAAAACGCTATATCCCATACTGCGTCGAGCCGTCGCTGGGGCTTACGCGCATGACGCTGGCATTTTTGTGTGAGGCTTACGAAGAGGAAGACCTCAGCACGCCTGAGAAAAAAGATTCGCGCACGGTTTTACGATTCCATCCCGCCCTCGCACCAATAAAGGCTGCCATTCTTCCCCTCTCAAAAAAGCTTGCAGAACCCGCCGAAAAAATTTATCTTGAACTATCAAAGCATTTTAACTGCGACTTTGACACAACCGGTGCGATAGGAAAACTTTATCGCCGCCAGGACGAAATCGGCACACCGTTTTGCATAACCTACGACTTCGACTCGGCGGAAGACAACGCCGTAACCATCCGCCACCGCGATTCTATGGAGCAGGAGCGCGTGCCGATTCCCGAGCTTGTGGCATATCTTACGGAAAAACTCGCGTACTAAACCGCGACTTTGCAAGCATAAGATATGAAGGAACAGAGCGCGCAATCGAGGGGAGAATTTTATGGAAAATAGAAAAGGGTTTATTCAGGGGCTGTTTATGGGCAGCCTCGTGACTGCAATGATTGTGCTGATTTGTGTTGCGGCCATTACTGTGTATGCGAGGCAAGCGCGGTGGAGCGGCATCGACCCAAACACGAAAATTATGGAAATATACAGCCTGCTTAACAGGCTTTCGATCGTTCCGTTTGACAAGGATGAGATGCTTGAAAGTATGTATCGCGGCTTTTTGGCGGGGGTTGATGACCCGTATACGCAGTATTTGGATGCGGCTGCGGTTGAGGCGTTTCAGGCGCGAATTTCGGGAACATTTGTTGGCGTCGGCATACAGATTTTTTCCGAGGCCGACGACCCGTATGTAACGGTTTCAAACACATTTCGTGATGCACCGGCAGAGCGTGCCGGTATCTTGCCCGGCGACAGGATTCTGCGTGTGGATGGCGTCGATGTTGCAGGGCGCACACGCGAAGATGTTGTCGGCATGATAACCGGGCCCGAAAACACGATTGTAACGCTAAGCATTTTTCGCGAATATGAAAACGAGCGTTTCGATGTTGACATAACCCGTGCGCGAATTGAGGTTCCGACGGTTTTCCACGAAATGCTTCACACCGACGCCGGCGCGGTAGGATATTTGCGCATCGAGGGCTTCGACGAGGTTACGTCGGGTCAATTTGACGAGGCACTTGCCGAGCTTTACGCCGAAGGCATGAACGGGCTAATCTTGGATTTGCGCAACAATCCCGGCGGTTCGCTCAGCGTTGTAAACGAAATCACCGACAGATTGATCCCCGAAGGCATAATTACATTCACGATTGATTCGCGCGGTCGCCGCGAATACTTCCATTCCGACCCGGAACACCTTGGTTTACCGCTTGTTCTGCTTGTAAACGGCCGCAGTGCCAGCGCGTCGGAAATTTTAAGCGGAGCCATTCGCGACACCGAAATGGGAACAATTGTCGGCGAGCAAACCTTCGGCAAGGGCGTTGTGCAAAACGTAATTTACCTTTCCGACGGCACTGCCGTAAAACTAACCGTACAAACCTATCACACACCAAACGGCGAATGCATTCACGGCGTAGGCATCGAGCCACACATAATCGTAGAAATGTCCGACGATCTAAGCCGCCGAATCGGCAGACTAACCCCCGAAGAAGACATACAACTGGAAGCCGCAATAGAAATAATCTCACAAAAATTCTAGCGGCGCGCCAAGCGCGCGGTGGACACCGTGGACATGTGGTGGGGAGCGAAATGTTCGTCTCGAAGCCGGATACGGTTTCCGAGACTAAAAAAAAGCCCGAAATCTCAAAGATTTCGGGCTTTTTCACACCACCCCGAAACCGTATCCGGCTTCGAGACGAACACCTAAACAACCACAATACTCCCACGGTGTCCACCGCGCGCTTGGCGCGCTATTTTTTTAGGGCGGCGTTCATTGTGCTTATGCATTTGTTTAGTTGTTCGGTTTGCTTGTTTAATTCCTCGCGCTTTACGTTGTAAACAGCTTGGGTGATTTTTTTTGCCATGTAGTCGGAAGAGAGTGCCGTACTCATTTTTGTAAGCTCAAATTGCCAAAGCTGACAATACTTCATGGCAGCCTCGCGGCCTTTTTTTGCCTCTTCGTTATAGCCGTTTATTGATCGTGACATCATTTGCGAAGCCTCCCTTCTTATTCTATTCTGTCGCGCCAGCCTTCAGGGTCGTAAATTGCCCAGAAAGCAGGTTTTGCGCGGTAAAAGCGATCAAAGTGCGTCGCGCCGCGGTCGCCGCGCCAGCTCGATGCATCCTCGCGTCCCCATATAGTCACGCGGTCGATATAATCGCTGAATTCCTCATACCACATGAAAAGCTGTGCAAACATCTCTGCCTGACGCTCCTCGTTGCGTTCGCCCATAATGAAATCAGCTTCCATGCGACCGCCGAA
>WRHA01000139.1 GCA_009783395.1 Defluviitaleaceae bacterium | reverse complement strand
ATTTCGGCGTTGAGGACGAGCGTTGGAGACCGGTGTTCATGTACGCTTCGTTGTCGTAGCATACGTAGACCATGTCGTGACCGCGCTCGAGTGCGCCTGAAAGGGCTTGAAGCCCGATGTCATAGGTTCCGCCGTCGCCGCCGAAGGCTATGAATTTGTAATTGTCCTTAATTTCGCCTTTGCGCTTTTTGGCGTTGTAGGCGGCTTCGCAGCCTGCGATTGTTGCGGCTACGTTTTCGAAGGCGGAGTGGATGTAGCCTTCGTTCCATGCGGTGAAGGGATACAGCACGCTCGATACTTCGAGGCAGCTTGTTGCTACGCCCGACACGGATTTGTCTTCTTCGTTAAGGGCGCGGAGTACACCGCGAACGGCAACGCTCGCGCCGCAACCGGCACATAAGCGGTGTCCGCCGACAAGGCGTTCCGGCTTGTTGCATTCTTGCTTTAAATTATAAGCCATAATTACACACCTCTCACACCGACATGACGGTACAAATTGCCGGCCTTTCCGGTTTTAATTACTTCAGACAGAGCCGCGTAAACGGTTTCGAAGTTTTCGACGGGAACGTCGCGACCGCCAAGCCCGTAAATGTAGTTAATCATCAAGGGGCGTTTTTCAAGGTCGTAGCAAGCGTTGCGGATGTCTGCGAAAACGGGACCGCCAAATGCCGAGAAGCTGTCGGCCTTGTCCATTACGGCAACGGCTTTTACGTGGGAGAGTGCTTTTGCGATTTCTTCCGCCGGGAACGGACGGAACACACGCAGTTTAAGCACGCCGACTTTTTCGCCGTTTGCGCGAAGCTTGTCGCAAACATATTTTGCCGTACCTGCGCTGGAGTTAAGCACAACGATGGCACGTTCTGCGTCTTCCATTTTGTACTCTTCGAACAGGCCGTATTTGCGTCCGGTCAAATCGCCGAACTCTTTGAACACGTCCAAGATAACTTTTTTCGCGCCAATCATAGCTTGCGCACGTTGGTATTGATGCTCGAAGTAGAATTGTACGGTGTCGTAGGGGCCTACCGACATGGGCTTGCCGTCGATGAGATGACGCTCGGGCTTATAACCGCCGACAAATTTTTGAACCTTGTCGGTTTCAAGAAGCTCGATGTTTTCGATGGCGTGGGATGTGATAAAGCCGTCTTGGCAGGTCATTGCGGGAAGCAGTACGTCGGGATGCTCTGCGATACGCAGGGACATTAGGTAGTTGTCATACGCTTCTTGGTTGTTTTCGGAATAAAGCTGTATCCAGCCGCTGTCTCGTGCGCCCATGGAGTCGGAGTGGTCGTTGTTGATGTTGATGGGGCCGGAGAGTGCGCGGTTTATTACTGCGAGGGTTACGGGGAGGCGGTGACCGGAAGCTACATATAATAGCTCCCACATAAGGGCAAGGCCGCAAGCAGAGGTAATTGTTGCGGAGCGAGCACCGGCGGCTTGCGCGCCTATACAGGCGGACATTGCACTATGCTCGGATTCGACTGCAACAAATTCCGTATTTACTTGGCCGTCGGCCACATATTGTGAGAAATAATGCACAACTTCGGTTGACGGCGTAATCGGATATGCCGCGACAACGTCGGGATTTACTTGCTTTAAAGCTGTAGCAATCGCCTCGTTGCCGGATAATCTTTCACGAATGGCCATTATTTATCCTCCTCTTCCCATGTAATAGCGTCTTTCGGGCATATTTTGTAACATACGCCACAGCCTTTACAATGTTTAAAGTCAAAATCCAGCCGTTTTCCGTCTTTAACGGGAATCGCGCTGTCGGCGCAAACCGGGAAGCAAAGCATACAATGATTGCATTTTTCTTCGATGAACGCGGGGATATAAATCCTCCAGTCGCCGGTGTTTACCTCCAAAGAAGTTCCCGGCTCAAGGATGTTTCCGCCAACACCGACTTCGTCCCATTTGTAATCGGATTTTGCGTCTTTTACATAAATCATACTTTGACCTCCTTCATGCCGCGCTCGAGAGCTTTCATGTTTTTCTCGATAACGTGGGGCTTTGAGGCGAATTTTTGTTTCAGGGATGACAAAACGTCCTCCATGAATTTTGCCTCGGGAAGAACGCCGGAAACCTTTACAATCGCACCAAGCATAGAGGTGTTGGAAAGGCTTCTGTTTCCAAGCTCGGCTTCCGCGATGGAGCTTGCGTCAATCGTGTAAACTTTCCCTTCATATCCCTCAAGTTGCGGCTTGATTTCCTCCGGGGATTTTTTTGTGTTTACAATGATCGCGCCCTCCTTTTTGAGACCGCTTGTTACCGATACCGCATCCAAAAGCGTAACATCAACCACCACCACGTAATCGGGTTCGTAGATGTTTGAGTGGAGAGAGCTGCGTTCATCGCTTATGCGATTGTACGCGGTAATCGGAGCGCCCATGCGCTCGGGGCCGTACTCGGGGAAACCTTGTACATATTTACCCGAATCAAAAGCAGCGTCTGCAAGAAGCAAAGACGCCGTTTTGGCACCCTGTCCACCGCGCCCATGCCAGCGTATTTCTACCATACTTGACATGCCAGACCACCTTTCCAGAATTTTTTATTTAGTACTTGTCGGTTCGACACGCACTATTTCGATTGTAGCAAAATATTGACATACAGGCAAGTCGGAAAATAGAATTACAGAAAAATTTTGTGAAAATTTTTATTTTTGCAAAATCGGTGCGGGTAGTGTCACTACCCGCACCGATTTGAAAATTTTCAAAAATCATTTTAAAAACAGGAGATGACGCGTGTGAATTACAGGGAACTTGCAACGGCCGCGCTTGAGGCGCGAAAATTATCCTACTCGCCCTATTCGAATTTTCGGGTTGGCGCGGCACTTTTAACTAAAAGCGGAAAAATTTTTACCGGATGCAATGTTGAATCGGCGGCATTTTCGCCGACAAATTGTGCCGAGCGAACCGCGCTTTTTAAGGCGGTTAGCGAGGGCGAGCGCGAATTTTGCGCGATAGCGGTCGCGGGTGCGCCGGAGGGCGGCGAGGCACAGTACTGCTACCCCTGCGGGGTTTGTCGGCAGATGCTGGCGGAGTTTTTTTCAGCGGATTGTGAGGTTATCGTTGTAAGAAATGAAGAGGATTACAAGTTGTATATGTTTGAAGAGCTTTTTCCACACGGATTCGGACCGGGGGATTTGACAGATATGTACTAGAGTGTATAATACACTTTGGGTAACGAATCAAAATAAAAACTTCAAAAACTAAGGAGGAAATGGAATGAAGTTTGGAAAAAAAGGCGCACTGCTTTTACTGGTGTTTACGATGGCATTATCTGTTTTCGCATTAAATGTCTATGCCGATACCGATGGGGACAATGGAGATGATACCCCGCCGGATCCGCCTACGCACATTGCCGTAGAGAGTATATCTTTTGCGTCAACGACGGCAACAGTGGGAACGCCGTTAACTTTATCCGCCACAGTAAGCCCGGCTGATGCTTCATATCGAGCGATCACATGGAGCGTATCGGGAACAGGCGCATCAGTCGTCGGAAATACATTAACCTTAACTGCGCCGGGAAACGTTACTGTCATTGCGACCATTGCAAACGGAACAGCCCCCGGTGCACCCTTCACAAGAGAATTCACTATAGCTGTTACGGGACCGGCACACGTTCCCGTAGCAGGAATAACTGGCGTGCCGCTGACGGCAACGGC
>WRHA01000138.1 GCA_009783395.1 Defluviitaleaceae bacterium | reverse complement strand
TCCTGCGCCGGGCCGGCTGTGGTGCGGTGCGAACATCCCCCTATTGACATGCGCGTATTAGTATGTATAATACACCGAAGGAGGCGAAGTCGTGTTTAAAATTGATTTAAAAAACCGCAAGCCGATTTATGAGCAGGTTATCGACAACTTTACGCGCATGATAATTTCCGGAAAACTTGCCGAGGGCGAACGTGTGCCGTCGGTGCGCGATATGGCACGCGAGCTTAACGTTAATCCAAACACCATCCAAAAAGCCTATCGCGAGCTTGAGGCGCGAAAATATTTTTATACCGTGCTTGGCCAGGGAAGCTTTATTTCCGCGCCGCCGGAGGACGCAACCAATGCAGAAATCGCCGCTCTTTTGGAGAAATTGCGCAATATAGTCGATGAGCTTGTTTTTCGCGGAAAGTGTAGGGACGATATTATAATTTTCGTCGAGCAGATGGGAGAGGGAAAATGATTACGGTAAAGAATTTGACAAAGAGTTTCGGCGATTTTTCCGCGCTGAAAAATTTTAGTATGAACGTCGAGAAGGGGAGCATTTACGGGCTTGTTGGCGTAAACGGATCGGGAAAAACGACGGTTATTAAGCATCTCGCGGGGGTGTTTCGCGCAGATGCGGGCGAGGTTTGCGTCGCGGGCGAGGATGTTTACGACAATCTAAATATAAAGGCGCGAATGGGATATGTACCCGACGATTTATACTTTTTCCCACAATACACTCTAAAATCCCTCGGCAAATTTTATGCAAAAATATACAAATCGTGGAGCAATGAAAGGTTTTCCGAGCTTGTCGCGCTCTTGGAGCTGGACATAAATCGGCGCGTCGGGCGATTTTCTAAGGGAATGCAAAAACAGGCCGCACTCGCGCTCGCACTTGCGACAACGCCCGATTTTATGCTGCTCGACGAGCCGATTGACGGCCTTGATCCCATTGTGCGAAAGCGGATATTTGACCGAATAATCGTCGACACCGCTGAGCGGCAAATGACGGTGCTTATTTCCTCGCACAATTTAAAGGAAATGGACGGCATTTGCGACACGGTCGGGATAATAAAGGGCGGCGAAATGCTTATCGAGCGCGAACTCGACACGCTCAAGGATGAAATGAAAAACAAATTCGAACACACGCCGCCGTCGCTGGATGAGATCTTCATCCATTTATATGAAGAAACGCAAATGAATCGGAACGAAATCGGAGGCGAAAAAAATGATTAATTCAGCGTTGTTGGGTGAGCAATTAAAACGATTTTGGGCGATTCCCGTGATTTCTGCGGTGGTTTTTCTGCTTGCCGTGTATTTGCCGGCGGTTAGGGGCGACCACTGGGATTCGCTTCGACATGTTGTCGACATTATTTCTATGCGTACTTTTTACATGCAGTTGATTCTTGTTGCTACGCCCGTTGTATCAGCGTTTTGTGTGTTCGGCTCGTTTTTTAACAAGCGTGCCGCAACCGTGTTTTACTCCATTCCGCTTACAAAAAATCAGGTTTTTGTGACAAATGCGGCGGCGGGGATAATTTTGTGTGCTTTGCCCATTGTTTTCTTCAGCGGGGTTCTCTTGTTGCCACTGGCGTTAAATCAGGGTTTTCTCGAGACCCATGCCGCCTACGCAGAGGCGGGACTGCTTCGATACAGGGTAGAAAACGTGTTTTCGCCGCAATATCATTTGCCGCACGCGATACTCCCAAATGGCTGGATAGCCGACGCACCGATTAACACATTGCCGATTATCGGCGGCTTGTTTCTGCGGATGTTGCTTACGAGCGTGTTTTACTTCGGTGTGGCGTGGCTTGCATTTTCGCTTGCGGGGCATGGATTTACGGCTTTGGTAATTGTCGGAGCGTTGCCCTTTGTGCCGACGATTGCGATGGCCATGGTTGACGGGACCGGTGTAATGTATGTTTTCGGATACGATTCAACGACGGCATTTGCAAATCAGAGCCTTTTTCTTGCATATCATAATCCTGCCGCGTGGGGGACACTTCTTCGCGGCGGCGCGCTTTCGCACACGCAGGCCGTTATTATTCCCGTGATAATTTACATCGTTCTCGGTGCGGCGATTTACGCGGGCGCGTTCTTTGTAAGCCGCGCAAGAAAACCCGAGCGCGTCGGCACGCCCGTTATGTTCGCGCCTGTGAAAAACGTGCTGGTTTTTCTTATGTCGTTCAGCGTTATGATTTTCATGGGGCTAATGTTTTTGATGATCGACTACAGCGTGATTATGATGCATGTCGGGTTTGTTGTGGGCTTCGCGATTGGATATGCCGCGGCGCAAATGATTGCGGAAAAATCATTTTACATCGGCGGCAAGCTGAAATTTTTTGCGCACTTCGCGGGCATTGCGGCGGCAATTTACATTGCGATGCTTGTTGCCACACAGTTCGGGCTTGGATTTATCATAAACCGCGTGCCGAGCGAGGATGAAATTTTTGGAGTGTATGTTACAAGCGGGATTTGGCAGGGCGATATTTTGGACGAACATTGGCACCGAATTGTCGTTTCCGACCCGGAATTTATCGCGGCGGCGCGGGAGGCGCATCAGGCGATTCTCGACGGGCGGCGCGAACTGCACAGTTTGCCGAACCTGCACGGCGCAAGCACCTACGCACGCATAAGTGACGACGGTACGATCTATTCCCGCGAAGGCATTTTTTTCAAATACATCCTGCACAACGGGCGCACGGTTACGAGGCATTATTCGATTACCGGCGATTTTATCGCGCAATCGGGATTGGAGGAATTTTTATCGCGTCGGGAGTTTGTTCTCGCGCCCTATGTCGCGCTTCGAATGCCGGAACTTATCGAGGGGATTGGTTTGCATTTCGACATGCCGCTCCCCGTCACGCATGACGAAGATATAGTTGATTCCGCAGTTGTTACGCCCACGCATATCGACAATCGCGACTGGAGAGATGTTCACATCACCGACCGTGAACAGATGGATATTGTGCTTGAGCTGGTCGCGACAAGCGCGGTCGAGGCCGCCGCCGAAGCGCGAGAAAGCCGACGCCACGGTTATCAGCCCGGACATTTCGGACAGTCATCCGAGCGCGCTATGCGCGAGTGGCGCGCACAACAAGCCGCGGGCTTCACCGTTGTGCCCTTTCCGGATGACTGGGTGCGTCCGCCGAGCCTTCACGTTAGTTTCTTTATAGACCATGCAGATTCGAATTTTTGGCATCACAGATGGCGTGCGCCGTTTGTGCAAGGCGAAGCAGTCGAGCGGATTATTGCGCTGATCGACGAGTGGGGGCTTTGGTATTCGGATCTTTAAAAGTACTGATAATAATCCGTCTTAATCATCCCATTAAACAGTTTGCGCTTTGCGCGGGCTGTTTTTTTGTACGCGGATTCGAAGAATTCGTCGGGAGTGATTACGTAAACATGCCAGCGGGTTGGGATAAACACTCGGCCCAGCGCGGCGTACAAGGCTTCGGCCTCTTTTATTTTGCCCAGGCGTTCGCCATAGGGCGGATTGATTATTGCAACTCCTGTTTCGGAGGGAAGCACCGTCTGCGTTACGCCGCGCTCTTCGAAAACGATGCAGTCGTCGACGCCGGCAAGCTCTGCGTTTGCGCGGGCAAGCTCAACGGCTTCGGGGTCGATGTCGGCGGCAAAAATTTGCGGCTCGGCGTCGGTTTTAATTTTT
>WRHA01000137.1 GCA_009783395.1 Defluviitaleaceae bacterium | reverse complement strand
ATATGGTGGATTTCTATTACACGTCATGGGGCGAATTTAGATGTTTGAGAGTGGAAAAAGTACGGCATATGCGAATTTAGGGTTTTCAGAGGTCGCCAGCCATAGAATAAAGGTGAGTCGGGTTTGCGCCCGGGGTCACTCAAAAGGAGCTTTTATAATGTATGTATTGGTAATCAACGCGGGTTCGTCATCGCTGAAATATCAGCTTCTAAACATGAAAGACGAAAGCGTTTTGGCAAAGGGATTATGCGAGCGAATCGGAATCGACGGGCGGCTGGTTCATGAAACGGACAAGGGCAAACACACCGCCGACACCGCCATGCCCGATCATGCGGCGGCAATGGCAATTGTGCTGGACTCGCTTTTGGACGCGAATCACGGCGTAATCAAATCTAAGGCGGAAATCACAGCAGTCGGGCATCGCGTCGTTCATGGAGGCGAAGCGTTTGCGGCATCCGTGCTTATCACCGACGAAGTAGAAGCGGCAATCGAAGCCGTTTCCGACCTCGCGCCGCTCCACAATCCGCCGAACCTTACGGGCTTTCGTGCATGTAAGCATCACATGCCGGGCGTACCGCAAGTTGCGGTTTTTGATACGGCATTTCATCAAACAATGCCGAAAAAAGCCTATCTTTACGCCATCGACTACGATCTCTACGAAAAGCATAAAATACGCAGATACGGTTTCCACGGCACAAGCCATAAATATGTAGCGCAACAGGCGGCGATACTTTTGAATCGCCCCGAAAGCGAGCTTAAACTCGTCACTTGCCATCTCGGCAATGGCGTGAGTTTGTGTGCGGTTGACGGCGGCGAGTCGGTTGATACGTCGATGGGTATGACGCCGCTTGAAGGGCTTGCTATGGGTACGCGTTGCGGCGACATCGACCCTGCCGTTGTGCAGTTTATAATGGAAAAGGAATGTATTTCCGCGCAACAGACCAACGATTTGCTTAACAAAAAATCCGGTGTATTGGGCATAAGCGGTGTGTCGAGCGATTTCCGCGATTTAAGTGCGGCGTCGCAAAGCGGCAATGATCGTGCATGTGCCGCAATGGAAGTTTTCGCGTATCGCGTTGCCGGTTACATCGGGCGTTACGCCGCGTGCATGAATGGTCTTGACGCAATAATTTTTACAGCGGGTATCGGCGAAAATGACTGCGGCATCCGCGAAAAAGTTTGCGCGTATTTGACATGGTTTGGCGTTGAGCTCGACCCCGCGCAAAACGCAAAGCGCGGCGAAGCCCTAGATATTTCGACTCCCGAGGCAAAGGTGCGTGTACTTGTTATACCGACAAACGAAGAGCTTATGATTGCTCGCGACACTAAAACTGTATTGAACCTATAAAATAAAGGAGTAGATGCTATGGTTCCTGTTCATAATTTCGAGATGTCCGGCGGAAAAGGCGGTTTGTTGGGAATGTTTTCGGGCAAGCCACAGCTTAGCCTGTTCGACACCGGCATTGGCTGGACGGAAGGCAAGGGCAGTAAGTTCGTTGAGTTCTCGCAGGTCAAGCAGTTGAAGTTTAGCAAATACTATTCGACCGTAACAATTGTACACTCGGAAATTAAAAAGGTGACGCTTCTTAACGTCCGTGCGTTTGAAACCGTTTGGACGGATTTTGCGCGCCTGAAAAATTTATCATTAAGACTCATAGCAGAATAGCAAATTGAATTCTGCATGAAACAAGAAGGGAAAATGTTGAATGTTTGTTAATGCCAAAGAAATGCTTGTTAAAGCTGCGAAGGAACGTTATGCCGTGGCGCAAATAAATATCAATAACCTTGAGTGGACGAAGGCCGCGCTTACATCTGCCGAGGAGCAAAAAAGCCCGATTATTTTGGGCGTGACGGGCGGCGCGGCCAAGTACATGGGCGGGTTTGCGACGGTTGCGGCTATGGCGAGGGCTATGGACAAATCGCTTGGGATAACCGTTCCCGTTGCGATTCACCTTGACCATGGGAGTTATGACGAGTGTCTTGCCTGCATTGATGCGGGTTTTACTAGCATAATGTTCGACGGAAGCCATTTTCCTTTCGATCAAAACGTTGCGAAAACTAAGGAAATGATTGCTCTTGCGTACAAAAATAATATGACGCTTGAGGCGGAAGTCGGCGCGATTGGTGGCGAGGAGGACGGCGTTGTCGGTAACGGCGATGTTGCAGACCCTGCTGAATGTAAGGCGATCGCTGACCTTGGCGTGGACTTTCTTGCGGCAGGCATCGGTAATATTCACGGCGTTTATCCCGACAACTGGACGGGGCTTGACTTCGGCGTGCTTACGGAAATTTCGAAATTGACGGGCGGTTTGCCGCTTGTTTTGCACGGCGGAACGGGCATTCCTGCCGAGATGATCCAGAAGGCAATTTCGCTCGGTGTTGCGAAAATTAATGTTAACACCGAATGTCAGCTTGCTTTTGCATCAGCAACACGCAAGTACATTGAGGATGGCAAGGACAGGAGCGGCAAGGGCTTTGACCCGCGCAAGTTGCTTTCGCCCGGCGCGGAGGCAATCAAGGATGTTGTTACTCAAAAGTTCGAATTGTTTGGGTCTGTCGGAAAGGCGTAAGACTGTCATAGGAATTTTGATTTAGCGGTGCCGGACATCGGGCTTCCCCCGACGGCACCGCTTTTGATTTGCTTGGCGGGGTTGGGCGTGTAAATTGTATCTTTTCGCAGGTTTTTTGTATAATGTCCCGGTAAATCAAAATATGAAAGCGGGCGAAAAAAATGCGAAAAGTTTACATCCATCCCGGGCACGGTGGGCATGACCCCGGTGCGGTTGGTAACGGAATGCGCGAGTCTGACATTAATCTCGAAGTCGCGCTTCATGTCGAAAAAATTTTGCAACAGGCAAGTGTTGATGTTCGGCTTTCGCGCCGTACCGATGTTAATGTGGGAACAAGCGAGATTGTGCAAGCCGTTAATGAGTGGGGCGCGGATTGCTTTATTGATATTCATTGCAACTCATTCCACTTGCCGTCGGCAAACGGCTACGAAACATTTTTTCCCGCAAACAAGCCGGGAGACAGGCTTTTTGCAAAACAGATACATGAAGAATTTTTGAAAAATTTCGACATTCGAGATCGAGGCATTAAGCCCGACGGACAAACACAGCATTCGGGCGGTATTGCGAGACTGCGACAAGTGCGATGCCCCGCATGTTTGCCCGAGCTTGCATTTATATCGGCAAGTGCGTCTCAATTCGAGGATGTGCCGATGCTGCGCGATCGGCGTTATGAAATGGCGCAAGCTCTCGCGCAGGGTATTTTGCTGTTCCTTTCGGATGTCGAAAAGCCCGACATGCCCGAATGCGGAGCTATGGAAAATGCAAAAGAAACATGTGCGACGGATACGGAAAGAATAGCACTTGTAAATGCGAGGTTTAATATTGACGGCGTTGAACACGAGTTTCCCGCTATAAACCGAGACGGGCGCATATTTACACAAGCGAGGGATTTGCTTGAGGCGTTGGGTTATAAAGTGGACTGGGATGCGGATACTCGAACGGTTTTGGTGACTTCGGCGACCTCCAAAAACTCTTAATAAGCTGTGTCGCATCGCAAGAAAATGGCGGCACTTGGCCATTTTCTGAGAAGCGATACTTTTTCCACTCAAACATCTAAATTCGCCCTCCAACTATGT
>WRHA01000136.1 GCA_009783395.1 Defluviitaleaceae bacterium | reverse complement strand
TTCAGAAAAAGGTTCTCCCCCCACGAACTTACCTCAAAAACTTCAAATCCAAGCGATACAAACAAAGCATCAACTTCATCCAAAACCGGAACAGGCACAAAATAAACACCATAAACGTAATCCGTATCCCGCGACGCAGAATGAAAATCGAAACGCGTATCATTGTGCGAAAATTTTTCGAGGCGCCGGAAGTTTTCGAGTGTGAGGCGGCCGAAGCGGAATTTGAAAAATTGCATGGCGCGGAGTGCGGAGAGGTCGATGTCGAGGGATGTGAAGTTTTGAAGGATGTCGGCATAGCGGCGAAGTGTTGTGAGGGATTCCTCCAGCTCGCGCAAGCGTTCGCCGTGGTTTTCAAAAGCTGATGCAACGGTTTCGACGAGATTTACTGCTTCGGCAGGTTGAATCGGGATGCGCAGGAGCGGCGGCTCGCCCGCAATTTCGGCGAAACGCTCGGCTTTTTGCAGGGTTTGTGCGTAGGGGTTTAGGGTTGTGAATGGGCGCATGAGGGCGTGGCGCGCCTGCTCAAGCTGAATATCGTATCGGCTTAAATAGCGGCTGATCGCGTGGCTCATGCCCGCGATATGCCCCGTTATGCTAACATATTGCATCTTAGCAACCATTTGTTGTCATTCGCTGAGCCATGTATCGCCGTATAAAAATCGGCCGCCCGCGTTCCCTTCGTCTAGTTTTCACACTTGCCCCCAATTTCTTTCATACAAAAATCCGCAAGCAACGGCGAGATTTTCGTGACGATACTCCCTTTTAAATGCGGCGCGAACGGTTTTCGCAATCATTTTTTCGCCGTTTTCGAAGTCATTTTCAAACGCCGCGCCTGTGCCGATTTCTGCGCCGCGCAGAAATTCGTCGAGATCCGCCGTAGCGGCAAGGCGAGAAATTTCCGCCGCATTGCCGCCCACGGGCGCGAGATACGGCAAAATCGCATCGCCGTGCAAATTGTAAAACCGCTTAAGCCGATATATTTTCAAAACATTTCGCAGGTTTATTTCAATAAGGAAAACGCGCCGAAGCGAGTCGCGGCTAGACTTGTCCAACCCACCCAAATGCCGCAGATTTTCGTAAAACCGAAACCCCTCGGCAAACCTCCGCAAAAAATCGCGCGCCCTTTTGTCCGGCAGAAAACAACATATCTTTTCACAATCCGAAAAGCCCCCCGAAAAGCCACTCCGGCTTCGAGACGTAACGTCCGCACCCGCAAGATGTCCACGGTGTTCAATGCACGCTTGGCGTGCCGCGCGTGCCGCGCTTATTTTTGCGTTTGCTGCGATGTATTTCATTCCGCCGCACCGTATAAAACATCGTGAAAAATCTTTCCCCGCATTTTTTTGCGATTCTCGATAAAGAATTTCTCCAAACCTTCGTTTTTTTCGCGCCACTCTTCTCGCATGTTCGCGATTTGTGCGGCGGTGTCGCGCTCGGCTTCCGCCGCAAATCTATGCACCGCCTCCGCACCTTCACGCTCGATTTCAGCGATTCGCCACGCAAGCTTTTCGTGCGCGGTTTTTGTTAAATCCGCCTTTTCTTTCTCAATATCGTTCATGGCCTCCTGCGCCTCATATTCAATTGCAAGCAATTTATCGATCATACCCAACTCCCAATTTGGTAACATATTCCACATCATATCACGCGCTTCCATTTTTTTCTAGTCCCCGCCGAATTTTATTTTTTTTACCAGCGTGTATATCATCGCGTCGAGTTTTTCCCGAAACTCGCACATGCGAAAAGTTGTATACCCCTCGATATTCAGATCCTCGTTTTGCAAAAAGAACTCGCGCAAAAGCCGCAACTCGCGCTTATAAAGCGGTGTTTTTCTCAGCGAAATCGCCATTTCGCAAAGCTTTGCAGAGTGCCGATAAACCGGATTTTCCAACGCCGCAATATCTGCAAGCAAAGCCAAAAGTCGGCCGCAAAAGGGTTCGCGACGCACAACCGCGAATTTTAACGAGCATTCCGTCCGGGTTTTGCTTACCTTATTTATGTAAATAATCTCCTCTGCCGCAACACGCGCCGCAAAATCCTTCAAAAGCACTTCATGCCGTGCGGTATGGATAGTAAACTGCTTCATTCAGCCGCCCTTTGAAACCCCCGTTGCGTAATTATATGCCGAAAACACCGCAAAAATGGCTGGACGAGGGGTTTTCGACTGTGCTAAACTCTCTCCATTAAATCCATACAAATTTTAGGAGTGGTTTCAATGAAAAAGATTATTATTATCGGTGCGGCAGGGCGTGATTTTCACAATTTTAATACGTATTATCGTGATAATGACGCATACAGGGTTGTGGCGTTTACGGCGGCGCAAATTCCCGATATTGCGGATCGGAAGTATCCGGCGTCTCTTGCGGGGGGGCTTTACCCCGATGGCATTCCTATTTATGCACAGGATGACTTGGTTGATTTGATTAAAAAGCTGGATGCCGACGAGTGCGTGTTTTCATATTCCGACGTTTCGTATGATGCTGTTATGGGCGTGGGCGCGATTGTAAATGCCGCCGGGGCTGATTTTAAGCTGATGGGCTTTAAGCAGACGATGATAAAAAGCACGAAACCGGTTATCGCAATCGGCGCGGTTCGCACGGGGTGCGGAAAGAGCCAAACTTCGCGGCGTGTTGTCGAAATTTTGATGGAGCAAGGCAAAAAGGTGATTGCCGTGCGGCATCCCATGCCATACGGCGACCTTGCGGCGCAAAAGGTTCAGCGGTTTGCGTCGATTTCCGACCTCGAAAAACATGGTTGCACCCTCGAGGAAATGGAAGAATACGAGCCGCACATTGCACGTGGAAACGTGATTTACGCGGGCGTCGACTATGAGGCGATTTTGCGTGCCGCAGAAAACGACCCCGACGGTTGCGACGTGATTCTTTGGGACGGCGGAAACAACGATTTCCCCTTCTACAAGCCCGATTTAACCATCACCGTCGTAGATCCGCATCGTCCCGGTCACGAGCTGAAATATTATCCCGGCGAGGTCACGCTTCGAATCGCCGACGTTGCGGTTATCAACAAAATTGACAGCGCGGATTTTGAAAACATCCAAACCGTTCGCGCAAACATACAAAAAGTCAACCCCGCCTGCACTGTAATCGAAGCCGCCTCAACCCTAACCGTCCAAGACCCGTCCATGATTCGCGGCAAGCGCGTTCTCGTTGTCGAAGACGGCCCGACTTTAACCCACGGCGAAATGAAAATCGGCGCGGGAGTGGTTGCGGCGCGTCGTTTCGGAGCGGCAGAACTCGTCGACCCCCGCGAATACGCCGTCGGCAAGCTCGCCGAAACCTTTAAACTCTACCCCAACATAGGAAAACTCCTGCCCGCAATGGGCTACGGCAAGGAACAAATGGCCGACCTCGCCGCAACAATCGCCGCAACCCCCTGCGACGCCGTAATCATCGCCACCCCCATCGACCTAAACCGCGTCGTAAAAATCGCCAAACCAACGACACGCGTCGATTACGCTTTGCAGGAAATCGGAAAGCCGGATTTGGAGGATGTTCTTGCGGATTTTTTAAAAAGATAAGACCTTGGGGGGAAACCTTTTTCTGAAGGCGACCTCTAAAAACCCTAAATTCGCATATGTAGCTTCTCAGAAAATGGCCAAGTGCCGCCATTTTCTTGCGATGC
>WRHA01000135.1 GCA_009783395.1 Defluviitaleaceae bacterium | reverse complement strand
AGGTCGATAATGTAGATTCCGTTACGCTCGGCGAAGATATACTCTGCCATTTTGGGGTTCCAGCGTCTTGTTTGATGTCCGAAGTGGACACCCGCCTCAAGCAGCTGTTTCATTGAAATTACGGCCATTTTTGGCACCTCCTCTGATTTTCAAAGCAATGTTTTTCCTCGCTTTGACCGCCGCAACGAGGGTTTCGTTGCGTGTGTAGTTTTTCTACAACCTGTGGATTATAGCGTTTTTTGGCAGTCTTGTCAAAAGCTCAGTTTGCATCCGGGGACGCATCCGGGGATTCGAGCGAAACGCGGCCGAGTTTTCCGCCGCGAAACTCGTCTAAAATCGTGATTGCGGTGCGCTCAAGATCGATAATGTTTCCCTTCATTTTAAAGCCGCGTGCGTTGCCGATTTTTTCGAGAAGAGCGATCATGTCGCTTTCATCCGGCTCGACTTTGTAACGATTTTGCAAAATTTTCGGGTCGAGCGCGACGAAGATTTCCAAAAGATGCGTTACGAGCGTAATTTTATCGAAAACATTGTCGCTTACCGCGCCTGTACATGCGAGTTTGAGCCCAACAAGCGGGTCGTCGAACTTCGGCCAAAGCACACCCGGCGTGTCCATAAGATCAAACTCCCCGCCAACTTTAAGCCATTGCCGCCCACGGGTAACGCCCGGTCTGTCGGCAACAGTCGCGCCTGCGCGTCCGGAGAGCCTGTTTATGAATGTGGATTTTCCGACATTCGGAATGCCCACAACCATTGCGCGAATCGGCGCATTAATCCTCCCGCGCTTTTTTTGTTGCTCAACCTTTTCGCGCATTAGATTTTTTAGGGCGGCGACAAGCTTGTTTGTGTCGTTTTTCTTGTTGTCCGTCGAGTTTAACGGCAATGTAAAAAAGCCTTGTTCGCGGAAGAAGTCTTCCCACAAGGCTGTAATTTTCTCGTTTGCCAGGTCGGCTTTGTTGAGAACCAGCACGCGCTTTTTGCCTCCGGCGAGTGAGTCGATGTCGGGGTTTCGGCTTGCCAGCGGCACGCGTGCATCGAGAAGCTCGATTACAACGTCGATTATGCCCATATTTGCGGCAATCATCCGCTTGGTTTTCGTCATGTGGCCGGGATACCACTGGATTTGCATATCCATCAGCGCACAAGCCCTACCCTGCCGGGCGGCCAAATACGCACCCCTGCACGACCAACCATTTCGCGTCGCGGAATCGTCCCGACGACAGCGAAGCGACTGTCTTGACTGCCATTTCTGTTATCGCCCAACAGGAAAAAATACCGATCATCGATTGTTATCGGAAAATCCAAAAGACCGGAGCCGCCTGTCGGGGCAGAGGAGAAATCATCTTCAAGCCGTTCGTTGTTTACATAAAAAAAGCCCTCCCGCAAATCGACAGTATCTCCCTGGGTTGCAATTACGCGCTTTACAAAATGCTCGGATGGGTTTTCGGGGTTAGGAAACGCCGTAATATCGCCGACACGAGGCGCCGACAAGATGTACACAAACCTATTCAGAATAACCCAATCGCCATGCTCAAGCGTCGGAGCCATTGAGAACCCGTCGATATGTGCGGTTCGGAAAACAAACGCTCGCAACACAAAGAACAGCAAAACCGCCAATCCTATAAGAACCAGCCATTCCACTGCCCCTCTCAGTATCGGATTTTCTATCCGTTCCAAAAAACGCATTATTTTTTCGCTTTAGAAAAAATCGCTTCCTTAACTTTCGCGGCTTTTCCGATTCGGTCGCGCAGATAGAAAAGTTTTGCGCGGCGAACGATACCGCGACGAACAACTTCGACTCTTTCAACACGCGGCGAATGAAGCGGCCATGTTTTTTCAACACCTATTCCGCCGGAAAGGCGGCGCACAGTAAAGGTTTCGCGCATTCCGCCGTTTTGACGTTTTAGCACAACGCCCTCAAAAACCTGAATTCTCTCTTTCGCGCCTTCAACGATTTTTGCGTGGACGCGAACGGTATCGCCGACGTTAAACTGCGAAACCTCAGCTTTAAGCTGTGATTTTTCGATTTCTTTAATTGCTGAATGCATTTTCAATTCCTCCTTAGAACCGACATAGTATATATCTTTTGAACAAGCGCGTCAAATTTTATGGTAAAATTTTAAATAGGCGAAATAAAAATCGGTGCGGGTAGTGTCACTACCCGCACCGATTTGAAAACAGGAAGGTGAAAAAATGGTAAACCTACATAATGACTGGGATAAACTTTTGGCGGAAGAATTTTACAAGGAATATTACTTGACCTTGCGTGCATTTTTAAAGGAAGAATATCGATCGCGGACAATTTATCCAAATATGCATGATATTTTTAACGCGTTGAAATTCACGCCTTATGAGGATGTTAAGGCGGTCATTGTCGGCCAAGACCCGTACATCAACCCCGGCGAAGCGCACGGACTTGCATTTTCCACAAAGCCCGGAGCGAGAATTCCGCCGTCCCTCGCGAATATTTTTAAGGAACTTGAGGCGGATGTCGGCGCACCAAAGCCCGAAAACGGGCATCTTGAGCGATGGGCGCGAGAGGGCGTGCTTCTTTTAAACACCGTTTTAACCGTGCGAGCAGGGCAAAGCCGTTCTCATGCAAAACGCGGCTGGGAGCAATTTACCGATGCGGTTTTGGGTTTGCTTGATCGACGCGAAAAGCCCGTTGTTTTTTTGCTTTGGGGGCGCGATGCACAAACAAAGGGCCGGATTATCTCCGACCCAAAACATCTCGTACTGCAAGCCGCGCATCCCAGCCCTCTTGCGGGAGGCAAGTTTTTCGGCTGCAAGCATTTTTCTAAAACGAATGAATTTTTAAAGGCAAACGGAATTGGAGTGATCAACTGGCAAATTCAACAGCCCAAACAACCCCTCGCTTAGAATCGGAAACTAAAATCGTGCCGTCGTCGCCAAACTCGTTTGCCAAAACAAAATCGGCAAGCACGCTGTGCGGAAAAATAAAAATCTCCGCCGCTTCCGATTCGGCAAATTCCATGGCATAAATCGGGCTTGCCGCCCCCGCAATCGTGCGGACTTCCCGCGCCAGCCCGTATTGCACATCAATGCGGCGAAGCACGTTAAAATCCCATACATAAAGACCGCCCGCGTGATATTTCAGCCGCGTCGGGCGGTAAAAAAGCGGTGCCGGGCCGTCGATAAAAGCGTTTTCGCCCGCCGCGCCGGCAAAATTCGAAAGCTCGCCGCCTTCAAAAAACACCAAAACCCCGGTATCGGCGTCGGCGATATAAACGCGCTCGCCACAGGACGAAATCGCAAGGGCGGATGCCCCCTCGGAAAGCTCCGAAAGCGTCCTGATGTTTTCCGGATTTTGCGTGCAAATCGTTCGCAAATGTGTGCGCATTGTTCCCTCATTGCGCTCGATAAAATAAATCAAGCCGTTTGCGACATAAAAATCTCGTACGTCGGTGTTACGAGCGTCGCCGAGAAAAAAGCCTTCGCCTCCCGATTCCGTTATGCGAATTATGCCGTAAAAAAATTCTTCACCGTCCTGCCACGGACTTGTTAAAACATACAGATCGTCGCCCGAGGTTCGCACTATGTGCGGGCGCAAAAACGGCGGATAAAGCTCAATTGTTTCAATCGCATCGCCGTACATACGACGCAAAACCCCTG
>WRHA01000134.1 GCA_009783395.1 Defluviitaleaceae bacterium | reverse complement strand
GCAGTCCGCAATCCAAAAAAAGTCCAGAATGCGGGACGACATTTCGCCGCCGGGCAGGTTTCGTTCGTTCATTTAAAATGCTCCTTTCGTATGCCTATCGTTTGTCTTCGCTGTATTGTCTTTCATATGCTTTTTTCGCACGCATTGTTACCGCATCAATTTCTTCGGCCGTCATGCCGTTTTGCAATCTAAACGCCGACATTTCCAAGTGCGACACCAAAGCTTGGGGCTTGCCGTGTTCCAAAAATTCGCGAGAAAGAATGTTGTCAAACAGCATCTCTTCTTGATATTTTTTCATTTCACGTTCACTTGTCACCGAACATTCCCCTTTCGTTGACGTGTATTTTAATGTAGCGTATCATAAATTCGGCGCGAAATAAAGTTTTTGCAAATCGGTGCGGGTAGCCACACTACCCGCACCAATTTAAAACCGGGGGCTTTTTTGATGCACAACGACATATACATGCTGTGGCTTTCGTCGTTTATGGGGCATATTGAATCGCGAAAGTTGAATTTTATTTTGGAAACCTACGGTTCTGCACGTGAGGCCTTTTTGGCACAGCCCGACGAATTTGAACGTGCCGTGCATCTCAAGCCGCAAACCGCGTCGATTTTTAACGAGCGGAGAAGCCTCGAATACATAGAAAAACTGCTGGGCGAGCTGGAAAAACGCGGCATCGCGTACTTCTCGCGTGACAGCGAGCGATACCCCTCAATGCTTCGCGAAATCCCCGACGCGCCCGTCGGCATTTTTTGCATGGGAACTTTGCCGCCGGATGATGCGCCCAAGGTTGCGATAATCGGTTCGCGAAAATGCTCGGAATACGGGCTTATGGCGGCGCGTGTGTTTTCGCGGCCGCTTGCGGAGGCGGGCGTTGTTATTGTAAGCGGAATGGCGCGGGGAGTGGATTCTATGGCGCATCGCGGCGCGCTTTTGGGGCGCGGAAAAACGATTGCGGTTCTCGGTTGCGGAGTCGATGTGGTTTATCCTGCAGAAAATCGCGAACTGCGCGACAAAATTGCAGAAAACGGCTGCATAATTTCCGAATATCCGCCGGGTACAACGCCGCAGGCATATTTCTTCCCGGCGCGTAACAGGATAATAAGCGGGCTTTCGCAGGGCGTGCTTGTAACCGAAGCGGGAAAAAAATCCGGCACGTTAATCACTGTCACCCAAGCAATCGAGCAGGGTCGCGAAGTTTTTGCAGTACCCGGCAACATCTCAAGCCGACTGAGCGAAGGCACAAACGATTTGATTCGCGACGGCGCAACCCCCGTTTCCGACCATGCCGACATTTTGTTTGCACTGAAAATTTCGCGCAAAGAAGAAAACGCGTCCGATGAAGGGCGCGAAAAGAAAATCGCCCTTGCGCCGGATGAAAAGCAAGTGTATGATACCTTGAGTTTTGACCCGGTCGGCATGGACGAGCTTCTTGCAAAAACGGGTTTAGACCTCGGACGCGTGATGCTTATGCTTACGCAACTTGAAATTAAAGGCCGTGCAGAAAAAGTCGCCGGCGCACGTTATATAAAAAAGGTGTGACTGTATTGTCCAAAAATCTTGTTATTCTTGAATCGCCTTCAAAAGCGAAAACAATCCGCAAAATTCTCGGCAGCGCGTATAAAATCGAAGCCTGTGTCGGTCATGTGCGCGACTTGCCAAAAAGCCAGTTCGGCGTAGATATAGAGCAAGACTACGAGCCGAAATATATCACGATAAGGGGCAAGGGCGATATTTTGGCAAGCTTGCGCAAGCAGGCCAAAGCCGCAAAAAAAGTCTACCTCGCAACCGACCCCGACCGCGAAGGCGAAGCGATAAGCTGGCATCTCGTACACGCGCTCAAACTGGATGAAAAAAACACGGAGCGCATAACTTTTAACGAAATCACAAAGGCCGCCGTAAAAAAAGCAATGAAAGAATCGCGCAAAATCGACATGGATTTGGTCGATGCACAACAAGCGCGGCGCGTTTTGGACAGGATTGTGGGCTATCGCATAAGCCCGCTTCTTTGGCGCAAAGTAAAAAAAGGGACAAGCGCGGGTCGCGTGCAGTCCGTTGTACTAAAATTGATCTGCGACCGCGAAGAAGAGATCGAGCAGTTTATCCCCGACGAATACTGGACGCTCGAGCTGATTTTGGCGACCGCAAAAGGCGCGAAACTCACCGCCCGCTACAACGCCGGCGACAACAATAAGGTTGAGCTGAAAACAGAATCGCAAGTAAATGAGATCGTCGAAAAGCTGAAAAAAAGCCCGTTCTCCGTGCAGGAAGTTAAGCATGGCACACGCCGCAAAAAGCCGCCCGCGCCATTCACAACAAGCACGCTCCAGCAAGAAGCAGGCAAGCTCTTCGGCTACGCAACCTCACGCACGATGCGCATCGCACAGCAATTATATGAAGGCATCGACATCGCGGGAGAAGGCGCCGTCGGTCTTGTTTCATATATAAGGACGGACTCGCCGCGCATTTCCGACGAAGCCTACAGCGATGCCGTTTCGCATATCATGGAAAAATTCGGCAAAAACTATCTCCCCGAAGAGCGTCCGCAATATAAATCCAAGGGTCGCACACAGGACGCACACGAAGCCATTCGGCCGACAAACGGTGCGCGTACGCCCGACGATATAAAAAAATCCCTCACCGGCGAGCAATATAAGCTGTACAAGCTGATCTGGGAGCGGTTTATCGGCAGTCAAATGGCCGAGGCGGTTTATGATACGCTTGCCGTAAAAATTTCCGCCGGCGACACGGTTCTTCGTACAAGCGGTTCCGTTTTAAAATTCGACGGCTATTTGGCCGTGTACAGCAAGAACGAAGACTCCGAAAAAGACGTGTCGATTCCCGCGCTTACGGAAGGCGAAAAGCTTACTGCAAAGGAGTACAATCCGGCGCAACATTTCACCCAGCCGCCGCCGCGCTTCTCCGAGGGAACGATGGTTCGTACGATGGAGGATCTGGGAATCGGTCGCCCCGGCACTTTTGCGCAAACGATAACGACCCTTATGAACCGCGGATACGTAACAAAAGAGGCTCGCGTCCTCTACCCCACCGAGCTTGGCGACATTATTAATGAAATAATGAACGAGCATTTTGCCGACGTCGTTGACGCAGAATTTACTGCGCGAATGGAAAGCGATTTGGACAAAGTTGAGTTCGGCGAAATGGAATGGAAAAACATCGTGCGGGATTTCTATCCCCCACTTGCGGAAAAAATTTCTGCCGCGGAAGAAAAAATCGGCGACATCGAAATCAAGGACGAGGTTACCGAAATTCTTTGCGAACAATGCTCCAAAAACATGGTTATAAAATTCGGACGTTTTGGCAAATTTTTGGCATGTCCCGGATTTCCCGAATGTCGCAACGCAAAGCCCATCCTCGAAGAGGCGGGCGTCGGTTGCCCTCAGTGCGACGGGCAAGTCGTCATAAAAAAATCGAAAAAAGGCCGCGTCTATTACGGATGCGACAAATACCCCGACTGCGATTTCATTTCGTGGAACATCCCAACCGGTGCGCCCTGCCCCGACTGCGGCGCGTATCTCGTTGAAAAAGGCCGCCGCAAACGGGTAATCGCCTGCTCTGCCTGCAAATATGCCATCTCCGCCCCCGACAGG
>WRHA01000133.1 GCA_009783395.1 Defluviitaleaceae bacterium | reverse complement strand
CGACCCGACCGTATCCGGCTTCGAGACGAACCCCAAAGCACCGAATATCGGTAAACGGTGCCCAATGTCGGCTTGGCCGACTATTTCTTCTTGTTGGCTACGGTTCTGGCTTTGCCCTTGCGTGTGCGAGCGTTTGTGCGTGTGCGTTGACCGCGCACGGGCAAACTTTTGCGATGGCGAATCCCGCGATAGCAGCCGATTTCCACGAGTCGCTTAATATTAAGCGCGACTTCACGACGCAAATCACCTTCAACCATTTGTGACGACTCAATGACATTACGAATTTTAACAACTTCGTCGTCGGTCAAATCGCGAACGCGTGTGTCGAGGTTAATTCCCGCTTCACCTAAAATTCTTTTCGAACTGGGTCGACCGATTCCGTGAATATATGTCAGCCCAATTTCAACTCGTTTCTCTCTCGGCAAATCAACGCCTGCAATACGTGCCATAAAAACGCTCCTATCCTTGTCTTTGTTTATGCTTCGGGTTTTCGCAAATAACGCGGATTGCGCGTTTGCGCCTGATAACTTTGCATTTTTCGCAAATCGGCTTAACCGACGGTCTTACTTTCATGAAAATCTCTCCTTCAATTGTTCCCGGCTTAACTATTTATCGCGCCACACAATTCGTCCTTTAGTCAAATCGTATGGTGACATCTCAATAAGCACTTTATCTCCCGGTATTATGCGAATAAAATTCATCCGCAGTTTTCCGGAAATGTGTGCAAGAATAATGTGCCCGTTTTCCAATTGCACCTTGAACGTAGCGTTCGGCAATTTTTCAACAACCTTACCTTCTACTTCAATGACGTCATCTTTCGCCAACGCATTCACCTCCGTGTGCAACACCGCTTGCATGTTGAATTTGCTTCGATATTCCCCGCGAAGCCATATATACTTTAAGTTGCTTTCGTATATCCGCATCCTGCAATGCTCGCCCGCATTCGGGCTTCATCAGAATTTGCGTGTTAGTGGGCTGAATATGCTTGACCTTTTTTCGCTTGGGCTTTTCAAGCGTTCGTCGCCTGCCATCCGCGAGAAGCAGAAATTCTCCCTCCGCTTCAAGTACCACCATTTCCATTCCTTTGTCGCGTCCCGCCTTAGAAAAAACAATCGTGCCGCGTGTCATATCGTCAAAATCTCCGGCTCCCCGTCTGTTATCAAAACGGTGTTTTCATAATGTGCGGAATACTCGCCGTCGCGGGTTAAAACCGTCCACGTGTCATCGAGCATGTAGATCTCTTCCGTGCCGACATTAATCATCGGCTCAATCGCAAGCGTCATTCCGCGCCTGAGGCGCGGGCCGCGTTTTTCCTGACGCGTGTGCGGAATTTGCGGGTCTTCGTGAACCTGTCGCCCAACACCGTGACCACACCATTCACTTACTATGCCAAAACCAAAGGGCTTAACATAATCATCGATTGCGTTTGAAATGTCGTGGAGCCGATTTTCCTCCGTGCAACATTTCAGGCTTTCAAAAAAGCTTTGTTTCGTTACATCAATGAGCTGCTTGTGTGTTTCCTTGATAGACCCGCACGCATAAGTCCGTGCGGCATCGCCATGAAATCTTTTAAAACAAACGCCGATGTCTATGCTGATAATATCGCCGCTCATTAGCTTTCTTAAACCGGGAACCCCGTGAATTACCTCATCGTTTACACTGGTGCAAATCGATTTCGGAAAACCCCGATACCCCAAAAACGACGGCTTGCAATCGTTGCTTCGTATAAAATCATCCGCGATTGCACAAAGTTCGTCTGTCGTAATGCCCGGCTTTATATGCGTCGCAAGCAGTTCGTGCGTTCTCGCGCAAATCTTACTTGCCGTTCGCATAAACGAAATTTGCTCGTCGTTTTTAATGAAAACGGCCATTTACTCAAGAAACCCCTTGTAATGTCGCATAAGTAGCTGCGACTCCATTTGTTTAACAAACTCAAGGGCAACACCGGTTACAATCAAGAGCGACGTTCCGCCGAAAGCGATTTGGCTCATTTCCGGAACAATCATACCCATTATAATCGGAGTGAGAGCGATTAAACTGTAGAAACATGCGCCTATCCACGACAAACGATTTACCGTTGTTTGGATAAACGTACTCGTCGGCGCACCGGGACGAATCCCGGGGATAAATCCGCCGTTCTTTTTTAAATTTTCTGCCATGTCAATCGGATTAACCGCAAACGACGTATAGAAATGCGTGAAGCAGAAAATTAATACTACATATATAAGTGCGCCGATCGGGTGTAACCCGTTAATCGTCCAAAAATCACCGGGGCGTGCTACGCGCTGAAAATCAACATAATATGCAATAGTGTTGATAAAATTATCCCCGGGGAAAAATTGACCTATCATAACCGGCACGCCGATAAACGACATTGCAAAAATTATCGAAAGTACGCCGGCAATATTTACTTTAAGCGGAATATATGACTGATGATTGCCCATCATTGCACGACCGCCGCCGGCGGCTTTACGTGAATATTGAACCGGAATTCTCCGTTCGCCTTCGTGTACAAGTACGACAAACGCGATAATAAGCACGAAGGTTAGAAGCAAAATCACAACCATAAGCACCGACATAACGCTGGGGTTTTCCGTAAGCATCATCCAGAATGCTCCGATGCCCATGGGAAGCCCGGCCAAGATATTGGCAAAAATCAAGAATGACGCACCGTTTCCGATACCCTTCTCTGTCAAGAGTTCTGCAAGCCACATAATGAAAATCGTACCGGTTGTCATCGCAACAACAGCAGTGATGTAAACAAGCCAGTTTCCTGCGTTTGCACCGAATAAGTTTATCGCATCCGGTCCAAGCCATTGCACACCATGTTGCGTGTACGAGAAAACCATACCAGCTGATTGAAGCAACGCGAGAACAACCGCCATATAACGTGTAATTTGTTGAATTTTCTTGCGCCCGTCCTCATCTTCTTTTTGCATCTGACTGAGTTGGGGAATGGCATACGTCAGGAGTTGCATGATAATCGAAGCTGTAATGTACGGCGCGATACCCATCGCAAAAACAGTACCGAGTTCACCACCCATGAGAAGCGAAAACAGCGTCATTACACCATCGCCCGTCGCGCCCCATCCGCCTCTAAACCCGTCAAGCAAATACAAATCAATACCGGGCAGCGGGATTAAAATCGCGCCTATGCGGTATATAAAAAGTAACAACAATATAAACAGCAATTTCTTGCGGATGTCTTCAACTCGCCAAGCATTTGCGAAAATTTTGAACAACTAAACCACCTCTATTTTTTCGTGGAAAGCGCAACCGCTTCGCCGCCCGCAGCTTTTATTTTTTCTGCCGCGCTTTGCGAAAAATAATTAACCTTAACGGTAAGTTTTTTTGAAATGTCCCCGTTGCCGAGAATTTTTACGCCGTCACGTGGGTTTGAAACAAGCCCTTTTTGCTTAAGCGCGGCAAGATCAACGGTCGCGCCATCATCAAACACATTAAGCAGTTGCACGTTAATCGCAACGATTTCCTTCGTATTGCGGCACGAATGCCCTCTTTTCGGCAAACGACGATACAGCGGCATTTGTCCGCCCTCAAAGCCTACTTTTCCGCCGCTTCCGGAGCGGGATTTTTGTCCCTTATGTC
>WRHA01000132.1 GCA_009783395.1 Defluviitaleaceae bacterium | reverse complement strand
AAATGCAACACCCGCCATAAAAAAATACGGCGGCCGGGTCAAAGACGTTTGCATAACCGAGCTTCCCGGAGGGATAAAACACTCCATAGTCTCTATCACCCGCCATTATTCCTAACTTTTTCATAAACGGCGTAACATGGTTTTGGTCTATTCCGCG
The DNA here is from genome assembly GCA_009783395.1 of Defluviitaleaceae bacterium. GTDB lineage: Bacteria > Bacillota > Clostridia > Lachnospirales > WQUN01 > WQVC01. The sequence continues at coordinate 3,437 of WRHA01000132.1, read as the reverse complement.
TCCTGCAAACCCATTTTCCAATCCCGCTTGGTGGAAACGAATATCTTGCTCGGGAGCGATTATTTTATGTGCAAGCAACGTGGTGAGAACCGTAACCATGCCCTTGTTGCTCTCTGAGCGTGAAATAATGTACTCAACATATTTTTTCACAGCGTTATCAATATTTTCAAAATTGGTTTTTTCGTCAAAGGCGATGCTTACAGCAGAATCGTAAATTTTATTTAGCAATTCGGAATGATTCATAAAAATTCACCTGCTCTCTTGCGAAATATTGTTGCATTATCGCACTAGCAACGGCTTCAACCATAGGAACACAGACCGAATTTCCGATTTGCTTATATTGCTCACCAACGCTTGAAGGTCTGACAAAATCACTTGGGAAGCCCATGATGCGGAAGCACTCATCTATTGTTAATTTTCGCACACGATTGTCCGGCAACAATATCCAAAAACGCCCCGAAGTTTCTTGCGACGGCAAAGTCGGGTGCGTTCCCATGACAGAATAAATCCGATTAGGCTGTTTGTGTACCCGCGACAGATGCTCTGTTCCCGGCCGCACCCCTGCCTTGCGAATAGATTTATTTCTGTAGCCAACAAAAAATAACCCCGATTTTTTTTGGACTATTGGATTTTCAATGAGAGTGTAGTCCTTTTCCTCCAAGTATTCAAAATTGCCGTGCGTGTCGAGTGCATCAACCAATATGCGCCTTTTTGAGTTTACGAGCATATCAAAATTAAATACATCCTCCTTGGAAGCAATTATAATTATTCTCTCACGGTTTTGGGGAACGCCATAATCAAGGGCATTTAATAATTTCCATTCAACAGCATAGCCCAATTCAGCTAACTACTCCAAGATAATTTTTAGTGTTCGCCCTCCGTCATGGTGAATTAAATGCTTAACATTTTCCAAAAAAACGATAGGTGGTTGTTTCGCTTTTATGATTCTGCAAATTTCAAAAAATAAAGTTCCCCTGTTATCGTCAAATCCTTTTTGCTTTCCCGAAATGCTAAACGGTTGGCATGGAAATCCCGCACATAAAATTTCAAAATCGGGTATCTCGTCTTCATGGATATGTACAATATCGCCATGAGGTAGTTCGTTAAAATTTGCGTTGTATGTTTTTTTACACTCGTCATTTATATCGCTTGAAAAAACGCAATCAAAACCCGCGCGCTCCATTCCAAGACGAATTCCTCCGATGCCACAAAATAAATCTATGAAGCGAAAAGAATTGTACCGTCTTACTTGTTTTTTCTGAAAAGGATTTATATTAAAATCGTGTAGCGTAGGTTGAAAATACGCCACGGCGTTTGCATTTGCATTAGTCATTCTCGTCATCACCGCATTTGTCTTTTTCTTAGGCTTCGTCAATTATAGCATATGATAATTCAAAAATCATGCAAAATGACGAAACGTTTTAAAGGGTACAAGGGTAAAATGAGCAACAAAAAACCCCCGAAAACACTACATTTTCAAGGGGATTTCACATTTCGGAGATGAGAGGATTTGAACCTCCGCGCCGGTTACCCGACCTACATCCTTAGCAGGGACGCCTCTTCAGCCGCTTGAGTACATCTCCATTTGTGCGGTTGGTGTATAAAAATAAAACGAGCAAGACTATAAGCCGAGTTCTGTCGTGGACAGTCATCTATCTGTGCGGGGCGTCGCCGCGCCGCTATTGCGACACTACCTATAGCCGGGCGGGCAACCCGATTGCTATATTTGGTCTTGCACCGAATGGGGTTTACATAGCCGTGCCGAGTTGCCTCGGACGCGGTGCGCTCTTACCGCACCTTTCCACCCTTACCCGTAGGCGACGGACACCCGTTACCTGCCGGGCGGTTTATTTCTGTTGCACTATCCCTGAGGTCGCCCTCGCCGGGCGTTACCCGGCATTCTGCCCTGTGGTGCTCGGACTTTCCTCATGCAGGTCGGTGGTTTTTGCCGTAGGCAAAAGGACTTCCGACTGCACGCGACTGCCTGTCTTACTCGTTTGTTTCTTCGGTTGGTGCTTCTTCAACGGGTGCTTCTATAGTATCGACCGCTTGCACTTCTTCATGCGCTTCTTCATGCACTTCTTCGGGTTGCGGATTTAAAATGTAGTCCGCTTCGCGCTTGGAGAGGCTGATTTTTTGCGTTTCGAGGTTGATGTCCAGGATTTTTACTTGGATAACCTGCCCGGGGCTGAGTTCTTCGTCGGGCCTTGCAATGCGGCGGTCGGCGATTTGCGAGATGTGAACGAGGCCGTCGATTCCGTCCTCGAGCGTTACGAATGCGCCGAATGGCGCAAGCCGCGCAACCGTTCCGTCAACAATTGAGTCGATCGGGTATCTTTCCATAATGCCGTTCCATGGATTTGTTGCCATATCTTTTAGCGAAAGCGAAATCTTTCCCTTTTCTGCGTCGATGCCCACAACGGTTGCTTTAACCTTGTCTCCGACAGCAAGCACCTCTGACGGCCTGCGTACGCGCTTCCATGAAACCTCGGATACGTGAATCAAACCGTCTGTTCCGCCCAAATCAACAAACGCGCCGAAATCTACAAGACGAATTACCGTTCCGTCGATTGTTTGCCCAACTTCGAGCTTGCCGAAAACTTCCTTGCGTGCATTGTCGGCTTCCTGTGCGGCGAGTTCGCGACGCCCGGCGACTATACGTCGCTGACCTTTAGAGTGTCCGAATTCTATAATATTGAAGTTAAATTCTTTGCCCTTGAAGGACTCGAGATCAGACTCGTATCTGGCAGAAATTTGTGACGCTGGAATAAATGCACGTGCGCCCAAAATGTTTGCGACAAGCCCGCCCTTCACAACTTCCGTAATCTTGCCCGGCACCGCGGTTTTTTCTTCAAACGCTTGCTCGAGCACACGGATGTTCATCTGGTTGTCCACTTTTTTCTTGGATACCAAGACATTTCCTTCGCCGTCGTTTACGCGAATTACGAATACCTCTACTATGTCACCCGGCTTGGCGATTTCTGTAAGTATGGCGGTGGAATCGTCGGTAAATTCGGACTTTGTAATAATTCCGTCCGATTTGTATCCCAAATCCACAATTGCCTCCGTGTTTGTAACACGGACAATCGTTCCCTTCACGATCGCTCCGTTTCTGAGCGACATCAGGGAGTCGTCAAGCATATCTTTAAATTGCTGTGCTTCCGATGCCTCGTCGAGGGGTTTTTGAATAATTGGCTCGCTCATAACATATGCCTCCTTAACCGGGCAAAAATGCCTAGGTAGCTTTACGCGGGCATTTTAACACTCTTGCGCGGTTTGTGCAACAAAAATTGTTAATATTGCGCGGATAGTCGCGAAACACGTTCGACAACAACAGCCATAACTCGCTGAACCAGCTCCGTTTTAACTCGTTCTCCCTCATACTCGTTCATTAAAATCGGCTCGCCGTAGTGTACCCCGATTTTTGAAAACAGCTT
>WRHA01000131.1 GCA_009783395.1 Defluviitaleaceae bacterium | reverse complement strand
TGTCCGGGGTCAAGGGGGCTGTGCTCCCTTGCGGGGGCTTGGGGGCAGCGCCCCCAAGGTCTTATCACTAAAGCAAAAACCCCAACAACACCCAAAATCATCACAAAAAAAACATGCGCAGTAAACCCAATCCAAAAAACTCCACCCAAAACACGATGCACAGCCGCAGAATAATCATAGTCTGCGCTGTGAATAACCCACCCCAAAACCCCCTCATCGCCGAATGTAAGCCGCGCCTTCTGCCACAAAACCCGCGGCACATCGGCATCAGTAAACGCCTCCCCGGCAAACGCCCACATTTCTTCCATTACGATGACCTGATCACTACCGTGAACCTCCATTAAATAATCGAACCTCTCAAAAACCGGGTCGATGCAGTAGTCGCCAAAGTCGTCCGTCGACCACGCAAACGCCATGTACATGCCTGTCGAACTTACAGTGTCGGTGTGAAAAACGCGCTGAATCTCAGCCCGAATCAACGCGTGACCCGATAAAAACACGGCAAGAAATGTGAATAAAAATACAGCCCACCGCTTGAAATCAAATCGCCTTTCGAAAATCTCCACACAGAAAAATGCAATCAAGAGCATGATTCCAATGGGCTTGAAGAAATCAGTCGATGCGGCAAAAACAGCCGCAACAGCAAGCGAATGCAATGAACCCGACGAACCTTTCGAATAAAAATACAGCATACACAGAAAAAGCAGCATAAAAAACGGATCGGGCGATGTAATGTTCGCCCAAACAACAAGGTTCGGGTTAAAAATAAAAAACGCGACGGCACAAAACGCCACGCGAAAAGAGAAAACCCGCTTAACCACTGCAAAAAGCACCGCCGACGACGTCGCATAAAGCAAGTAATTTACAAAAATCATATTGCGCACATTCGCGCCGAAAATATCATACACCGTGCGTGTCACAAGAAAATGCGGAAACCATCCCGGAAACCGCGAGTAATAAAGCTGAAAGAAATTCATGTCGGGCGCATACGACCCGTAATGAGCCAAAAACATGTATGCATCGTGTGCGCGGGCGAAATCCTGTACTTGGTCGGTTCGGAAAATTTGCCGAGCCAAAATCCGCAAAACAAGCCCGACTAAAATAATCGCCGCAACGTAAGCCCACTGCACAAGCACGGATTCGCCCTCAATTTTCGCCGCAAATTTCGCAAACAGAAAAATGCACAATCCAAACAGCAAGAGAAAATTTACAGTAAAAAGCACAGACGCACTTAAACTTGTTCGCAGTGAAAACAGCGAAAAAATCAGTAGCCACGCGGCATTTGCCACAAAGAAAATAATGTGCGGTTTAGAAAGCGATTTCAATTTAAGCACCTCAAATTATATAATGTTGCAAAAGAAAATCACTTTTGCAACTGCCTTGCGGTTGCGCAGAATCAGAAACTTCGGAATGAAAATTTAGTAGAAGTTTCTGATTCTGCGTATAATAGCATCGCATGTATTGCTTCAGCGTAAATTTTTTTAACAGTCGGGCGCAAATGCGGCAATTGTTCCAATAAAATGCGTGCCTGCACGCCCGAATTTATCTCCATAACAGCAAGCCCGCCGCAGGAAAGCACCGCGACATCAACCGACGCAAAATTAATCCCGATGCAATCGGCGGCACGAATCGCGAGATTTATAATGGCATCACAATCACCCGTAATCTCAAACGCCTCAGCCCCGCGTGACAAATTGTGTTGCCATGAATCGCCGCGCTCCTTGCCGTAGGCAAACAATGCTTGTCCGCATAAAAAAAATACACGGTATTCACGTTCGATTTCGACAAAAGGACTAAGTGCAGCGTCGGAATATTTGGCGAAAATTTTAAACGCGGCAGTCTCAAAATCGACGGGCGTTTCGCACAAAAAAACATCCATACCCTTTGTACCCGTGTTCGGCTTAACAACAATCTTTTTGTGTGCATAAAAAAACGCCTCCGCACGCGCCCAAGCGTCTTTCTCGTCGCAGCGAGATGAAAAAAGCTCGTGCGAAACGGCGGGAATCCCGCTGTTTGAAAGCAACAAAAAACACGCAGTTTTGTCGCACGCAATTCGATCTGCCGCCGCGCTGTTAATATCCCAATACGAGCCGAAAATATGCCGCACACGGTCATCTTTCGTAAGCCGCATTACATATCCGTGTGAAAAAATTTCGCACAAAATATTCTCTTCCGCGCAAATCTCTCTCACAAAGTCACTTTGATTATTCACAAGCGATTGCCTTCATTCGTCTTCTGATTTGAATTGCCTCATAAAGCCCGGTAACATCGCGTTTTGGCTCGGGCAAAATTATATTTATCACGATTTCCTCAAGCAGGAAAAGATAAACGTATGTTCCAACAAAAATAACCAACAAGTTTGCATGAATCCCTGTAACAAACAGAATCAGCGGCACCAAAAAAGCCAGCATCGCGCCTGTTTTTGCGGCATATGTATGCATCATCATAAGCTGTTTGTATCGTATGTATCCGACAATCATGCCCAGAAGTTTTAGCAAAACAAACCCAAGGATAATCGCGACAGAAAGTATGTTAAGCCCAAGTTGCGGAACAACAAGAACCAGCGCAACCGCAGTAAAAGTGTAGTCCGCCGCGCCGTCGAGGTTTGCGCCGAGCGGTGTAACAGCGTTAAATTTCCGCGCAATCGGTCCGTCAAGCATGTCGGTTATGCCCGCGACCGTGTAAATCAAAATAAAAAGCGGCGACAACACAAAATTCGTCAAAACAAATGACAGAACAAGCAGAGACCCTGCCAAAACAATACGTGTGACTGACAAAATATTTGGTACATGTCTCATATTTCATCACCCCATCAACTTCAAATTTCAACGCATTATTACATAAAAACACACGCTTTTCAACGCACAATGCTCACAGCGCGGATTGCGTGAGGCGCAAATCTGCCTTCCGTGCGAAATCACTTGCTGATTAAAGCGAATCCAGTGTGTCTCGGGCAAAACATGCATCAGTTCATGCTCGATTTTTACGGGACATTTTTCCCGTGCAAGCCCAAGTCGCCGAGAAACACGCGAAACATGTGTGTCCACAACTATGCTCGGGATTTTAAAGATATGCGAACGCACGACGTTTGCAGTTTTGCGGCCAACGCCGGGAAGCGCGGTAAGCGCGTCGATTTCATGCGGAATTTCGCCATCATAACTGTCCAGCAATTGCCGCGCCGCGCCTTGCAAATGTCGCGCCTTATTACGAAAAAATCCGGTTGGTCGAACCGCAATTTCGATTTGCAAAATATCCGCATCCGCAAACGCTTCAAGCGTCGGAAATTTTTTAAACAAATCCGCAGTAACTTCATTCACGCGTGCGTCTGTGCATTGTGCGGAAAGAATCGTTGCAAACAGGAGCTGCCACGGCTCGTTGTAATGCAAAAAGCATACGCCGTCAAAGGGATAAAGCTTGTCGAGGGTTTGCAAAATAAAATTCGTCATGCATTTATCCGTTTTCGTAATAAAACCGCCTCATAAATTCCCGAAATATCGCGCAGTGGCTCGGGTGACACAATGTTTATCGCAATCTTTTCAAGCATAGCAAGATAAACAAATGTTCCAACAAATATCGCCAATGTGT
>WRHA01000130.1 GCA_009783395.1 Defluviitaleaceae bacterium | reverse complement strand
TTGCGGATGCTCCCGTGCGGAAAAAACCCGGCCCCAAACCGGGCTTTAAAGCTGCTTCCGCCCAGAAGTCCGCGCCCGCCGATGCTGCTTCTCCTCCCGATATGTATGGCATCACTCGTGAGCTTGCAAAACTTTTAAGCAGTGATGTGCGAGCAAAATTAAACAAGGTTTCAGATGACGATGTTTTGCTTCTTTTCAGAAGTCTCAGCGTGCAAGCAACATTTAACGAAGAAAAACAAAGCCGTCTCGCCCTTATTAAATGCCTCTTGTTAGTATAATCGACATCAACCAGAAACCCCCTGCATGTGTAAAACTCATGCAGGGGGTTTTTCATTGGCAAGAAAAGTGCATCCGGCTTCGAGACGAACATGTTGCATACGACACATGTTAACGGTGTTCACTGCACGCTTGGCGTGCGAAAAAGAATTTATATATCACAAATGCCAAAACTGCGCCGATAATTTGCATAAAAATAAAAATTGCGGCGTCGAACGGTCGTATGCCGGAGGCTGTTGCCGTGAGAATTCGTGCCGCCGTTACTTGCGGATTTGCGAACATTGTTGACGACGTTGCCATAACTTGACCGCCGACCAGCAATCCGACGATCACGGATGCTTTGCCGGATTTGTTTGCAATCAGCAACAGTATCACAAGTACAAGAATAAACGTACCGATTATTTCGCTCAAATACATATGCCCGCCGCGTGTGGTTTCGGAAATTGAAACGAGCGCGCCAATTTCATCGAAGAACATCAGATGGCTGAGAATTACGCCAGAAACCCCGCCCGCAAATTGCACTAAAACATACAATAACGCCTTGATTGTTGTGATTTTTTTGTCGAGCCGTATTGCAAGCGTTACGACGGGATTGAAATGTGCACCGGAAATCGGGGCAAAAACTTCGATTAACGCGCACAGCACAAACGCAACCGTTATCGCATTTGTGAAAACCGCGACCGCGACGGAGGCTTCAAACACCACATCGAAGAGTATCATCGACGAAACCGCCGCCATAACCAAAAACATCGAGCCCAAAAACTCGGCTAAAAGTTCAGACATTTTCATGAGCGCAACCTCCGAAGCGATTCTTTTATTTTTTTCTCGACGCCGTTTTCGGTGGGGTGGTAGTATGTGCGGCCTTTGAGTTCGTCGGGCAGATATTGTTGCGGGACATAGTTTCCGGGGAAATCGTGCGAATATTTGTAGCCTGCGCCGTGCTTTTGACTGCCGACGGCGTGCGGTTTGTTGGGGTCTTTTAAATGAATGGGAAGCGATTTGACCTGCACTTTTTCAACATCCGCGAGCGCGGCGTAAATTGCATTGCAGGAGGCGTTGCTTTTTGGGGCGCAGGCGATGTAAATTGCCGCTTGCGCGAGGATTATTTGACCTTCGGGAAGCCCGACAAATTGCACGGCGGTGGCGGCCGCGGCGGCCACTTGCAATGCGTGCGGGTCGGCGTTTCCGACATCCTCGGACGCGTGGATAAGTATGCGACGTGCGATAAATCGCGGGTCTTCGCCTGCGTGAAGCATCCGTGCGAGATAATACACCGCCGCGTCGGGGTCGCTGCCGCGCATGGATTTTATAAAGGCGGAGATTGTGTCATAGTGATTATCGCCGTTTTTTTCGTACATAAGGGGGCGTTTTTGTATGCACGCGGCGGCAACTTCGAGCGTGATTTCAATGCGACCGTCGGCGGTCGGCTCTGTTGTCAGCGCGGCGAGTTCGAGTGAGTTTAGCGCGGTGCGTGCGTCTCCGTTTGCTCTGTCTGCGAGAAAATTAAGCGCGTCGTCGTGGGCGGTAATTAAAAAATCGCCCAAGCCGCGTGGGTCGACAATTGCGCGGCGAAGGAGCGATAAAATATTTTCCTGCGAAAGGGGATTTAATTCAAAAATCATCGAGCGCGAAACAAGCGCCTTGTTTACCTCGAAATATGGATTCTCCGTTGTTGCGCCGATTAAAATTATCGTGCCGTTTTCGACGTAGGGAAGCAGGGCGTCCTGTTGCAATTTGTTGAATCGATGTATCTCATCGACGAACAGAATCGTGCGCTTGCCATACAGCACAACCGCCGATTTCGCTTCTTCGACGGCCTTTTGAATATCCTTAACGCCCGCCGTTGTCGCATTTATTTGCATGAAAACGGCTTCTGTGGTTGAGGAAATTACCGACGCAAGCGTTGTTTTTCCCGTTCCCGGCGGTCCGTAAAGCACAAGCGAACGCAGTTTATCTGCCTTAATTGCGCGGGCCAGCAGCGTGTTCTTTCCAATTATATGCTCCTGCCCCACCCACTCGTCCAGCGACACCGGGCGCATTCGCGCAGCAAGCGGCTCGGATTTTTTCGCATTTTCGCGGTTTTGCTCGAATAAATCCATAATCCACGTCCCCTTTGGATGAATTTTAACACAAACGCGTCTTTCTTTTCATGTGAATCAATACAACGTCCACCCGCGGCATAGGATGAAAATCCTCGCGACGGAAGTAGTAGACGATTTTCAAATCGAACACTTTTTTTAGGAACAATGAACGTGTGTTTTCGTGCGGTATGCCAAAAAAACGTTTCGCGGCTCCTTTTTCCATTGTAAGCCATGCTTCCTTTGGGGGATTTTTATGTTCTGCAAGCTTTCGCACTATGTTTGTGGTGTGGCAAAAGGGGATGTTTGCGAAAACTTTGTACTCGCCGGTGTTGGGCAACGGCCATTTTAGAAAATCTTTATTGTGAAGGTTAATCGTGTCGGATATATCGCACTTTGCCAAAAGCTTGTCGTACAGATTTTTGTCTTTTTCGACAGCGGTAAGTATCCGGCAGTGCTTCATCAAGATTCTTGTAATATGCCCTTTTCCGGGGCCTATTTCAATCACGTGGTCGTGCGCGTTTATGCTTGTTTTTTTGATTAGTCGATGTATGGTTTTCTTGCTTGTTAAAAAATTTTGCGACACCCAAATAGGCGGGGATTTCACCCTTCGTGAAGACATAAAAAAAACACCTCTATCGATTCGGATTTGAACGAAAAAAGGCGCACTAAAACAAGGTGGTTTAAAACCGACTCTGTTCAGTACGCGTTATTTTCGAATCCGATTAGAAGTGCCAAACATGAATTTACCTCCACACTGAAGTCGATTCATTTTATCACGGCATTTTTGTAGAGTCAAAATTATCGCAGCGATCTCCGACCTCCGTCTCCGACTGAATCCGGCTTCGAGACGAACATGTCGCCAACGAAAAAATGTCCACGGCGTTCAATGCACGCTTGGCGTGCCTAAAAGTAGCGGTTTATGTCGTCCGTTGTAATTCCCGGATGCAGTGCGATATTCAGCGTATTTGCCAAAATATTCGCGAGTCGCACAATCACAGCGTCAACGTCTTTCGGCGTAACAAACATGTTTTCGTCCGAAAGAAGCTCGGCGATTATGCCGTAACGCTCATCCTCCTGCATCTCGTGCAACATTTCATAAAAATCTTTATCCACTGAATTAGCGGTCTCCGCCATCGCGAGAAGCATTCTCTCCATCGAATCGTTTGCCAAAGTTGCGGCATCAACGACCGTGGGTACTCCTACGGCAATAACCGGCACGCCCATTGT
>WRHA01000129.1 GCA_009783395.1 Defluviitaleaceae bacterium | reverse complement strand
CCGCCGAGCCGCGAGGCTGTTTTAAAAGTAATGACATACGCGCCCGAGGCGATAAAGCATCTTTACGAGCGGCCGATGCAGGGGTTTATGAGTCGCGACGAGGTTGCTGATGTATTAAAATTTTTCAGAAATTTTCTTACGGAAAATCTGGACATGCTGAAGCGTCCCGCCAAGCGGTATATGTCCGATGGCGCGGCGCGAACGCTAACCACGCTTTGCAACCACTTCGGCATGTGTTCGCATGAAATTTATCACATCTTCGATTTCTTGGAAGAATCGGGCGTTGTTGCCCGCGTTACCGAGCCTGTGCGACTTTCGAAAAACAGCAAAAGCACCGTCGAGGAAGTGGCGTTTATTTATCTTGGGAGCTGTCCGGACAGTTCCTTAACGGAGGTTTCATGTGAGGAAAACAATCGAAGTAATCGGCGCAAATCAGAATAATTTGAAAAACGTGGATGTGGAAATTCCGCGTGATAAATTGACGGTTGTCACGGGTGTGTCGGGTTCGGGTAAATCGTCCCTTGTGTTTGATGTAATTTACGGCGAAGGGCAACGACGCTTTTTGGAGTCGATTTCAAACTTCGCAAAAGGTCGCATAAACCAGGTAAAAAAGCCCGATGTGAAATATGTGCGCGGGCTTTCGCCGGTCGTTTCGATTGAGCAGAAAAAGGGGAACTTCAACCCACGTTCGACGGTCGGAACAGTCACGGATATTCAGGATTATTTGCGGCTTTTGTACGCGACGGTTGGGGTAGGGGAGTGCCCCGTTTGCGGACATGCCTTAAAGCAGGTTAATCCCTCGCGCTTGGCGGAGCATATTTCCTCGTTGCCGTCGGGAACAGTGGTCGAACTGCGCGTCCCGACCGCGAAAATACCCGGAACGGATTTTACATATCTCTTCGATGCGATTCGAAAAAAGGGCTACAAGCGGCTGATTATTGACGGCGAGCCTTTCGACCTTTCCGACAGACACGAGCTTGACGAATATGTCGATTACAAAATGGAAATTATCATCGAAACATTGACTCTAAAACCCGGAATGCACGGACATATTTCCAAAACAATCGAGGCCGCGATGATTTCATTGAGCGAAGAAATCATGCTTCGCGTAGAAATTTTATCCGGGGGCGTTCCCGAAAATTTTTATAAAAAATATGCGTGTCCCGAGCATCACTATGTACTGTGCGATTTGCAGGCCTTTCATTTTTCGTTTAACAACGAGGGAAGCGCGTGCAACACGTGCTTTGGCATCGGCAAATCCCATGTGATTGAGCCGAGATTTCTTATTGATAATCCTGACAAAAATATTTTTGACGGATGTTTTCGCAAATCGGTTTTGCCGCGCCCGTTTCTCGAATCCCATCGATGGGTGCAGATTTACAGCGCGACGATGCATTACGAAATAAACTTACACACACCGTTCAACAAATTGTCGGAGGATGATCGCAATTTTTTGCTGTATGGCACGGGGGGCAGGCAGCTTGATATGGTTCAGCCGCCCGGCACAAAGCGGCGCAACTGGATGGTCGGGCGAAAAAGTGCGTGGGGCGGAATCGTCGGCGACACGAACTGGCAGTACAACCACTGGTTGCGCCACAATGACAGCGGCTGGCAACCGGATTTTATTAAGGATGTGATGATCGAAAAAACTTGCCCCGACTGTGGCGGCGGACGTCTGAAAAAACAGCGGCTTAACGTGAAAGTCGGAGGAAAAAATATTCACGAGCTTACGTCGTTGCAGTTTCAAAAATTAATCGACTTCCTGTCCGGCATTAAATTTTCGGGTCATAATGCGGAGGTTGCCGAAAGCATTGCCCGCGAGATAATCAAGAGATTACAGCTCTTGATTGACGTGGGGTTGTATTATTTGAACCTCGGACGCCGAAGTGATTCGATTTCCGGCGGCGAAATGCAGCGCATAAAAATGTCCACACAGATTTCAAGCGAACTTATGGGAATGCTCTACATCATGGACGAGCCCAGCATCGGTCTGCATCCGCGGGATTCCGCAAAAGTCATAGATATAATGAAGAAACTCCGCGACATCGGAAACACCGTTATCGTAATCGAGCATGATCTCGAAACGATGAAAAATGCGGACTATCTTGTTGAAGTCGGGCCGGGTCCGGGGATTCACGGCGGGAATATCATGGCGTGCGGAACCCTTGGAGCGATCACAAAGAATAAAAAATCGCTGACAGGCGCGTATATGTCCGGCACAAAAAAAATCGAGCTGCCGGAACGCCGCCGCTCCCCCGGCGATAATTTAATTACAATAGTCGGCGCACGCGAAAACAATTTGAAAAATATTTCCGTTGATATTCCGCTGGGTGTTTTTCTCTGCATAACGGGCGTGAGCGGATCGGGCAAATCGACTCTGATTTATGAAACGTTGTTTAAGCAAATCGAAGTTTTGAAGAGGCAAGCGAGGATTGTTCCCGGCGCGCATGAAATGTTGCTCGGTTACGACGAAATCACCCATGTGATAAACATTGACCAAAGTGCGATAGGGCGCAACAGCAAGTCAAACCCCGCAACATATGTGGGCATTTTCGATCAAATCCGCAAACTCTTCGCCGCAACCGATGAAGCAAAGGCTCGTGGCTACGAACTCATCGATTTCAGCCTGACCCACGCAAACGGTACGCGCTGTGAGCATTGCTGCGGCGACGGAATAATCACGACGGCCCTTCAGTTTATGGCAGACATCGAGATGACCTGCCCCGTGTGCAAGGGTGCGCGTTTTTCCGACGAAGGGCTTGAGGTGAAGTGGAATGGCAAAAGCATCGGCGATGTTTTAAATTTAACCGTCGAAGAGGCGCGAGCGTTTTTTCGAGAACACAAATACATCAGCCACAAACTCAGGATAATGGATGAGTTGGGGCTTGGATATATGACGCTGGGGCAAGGCTCAACGACGCTTTCCGGCGGCGAAGCACAGCGCGTTAAACTCGCGTGGGAGCTTGCGAAAATAAAACGCGGCAGTCACAATTTATACATCCTGGATGAACCGACAACCAGTCTCCATATCGCCGACATCGAAAATCTGCTTGTCAGCATAAACAAGCTCGTGGACTCCGGTCACACCGTCCTGGTCATCGAGCATAATCTCGACATAATAAAATCCGCCGACTATGTAATCGACCTCGGACCCGACGGCGGCGAAAACGGCGGCGAAATCGTCGCGTATGGTACACCCGAGGAAATTGCAAAATGTAAAAATTCGCACACCGGAAAATTCCTGGCGGAGGAAATTTGTATTTTTATGTAGATTTATCGCGCCAACCTTGCTAAAATGATAAAAACCGTATCATGGGGTGTGGTGGACATAAGAACAAGAAAAACGAGGCCTAAAAAAAGCAAAACAAAAAAAAGATTTTTGCCGTTTTTTCTATCCTTTGTTATTACGCTTGTTTTCATTTTACTTTCGGCGACGGTTGTGTCGGGGGTTTTCATTTCCGGTAGTGATGTGATTTTTCCAAACGTTTCGGCGGGGGGAATAAATCTGTCCGGGCTAACTCTTGATGAGGCTGTCACCAGACTTGTTAGCTTGGGCTTCGAACGCAACGCAGAAACCGTTTC
>WRHA01000128.1 GCA_009783395.1 Defluviitaleaceae bacterium | reverse complement strand
GGCGACTTTTGTTCTAGGCTAGGAAACTGTATCCGGCTTCGAGACGAACACGTCGCCTCCCACCAAATGCCCCCGGTGCCCAATGCAGTATCCGGCTTCGAGACGAACATTTCGCCCCCCACCAAATGTCCACGGTTCCCACTGCACGCTTGGCGTGCCTAGACTTTGAAGTAGGAGACGAGTTGTTGTAGGATTTCTGCTTGGGACGTAAGCTCTTCGGAGGCAGCCGCGGCTTCTTCCGAAACGGCGGAGTTGGACTGAACGACCTGCGAAATTTGATTCAACCCTATAACAACTTGCGAAATGGCCTCCGCTTGCTCTTGCGATGCGGACGAAATTGCCGTAACAACCTCAAGCACTTTTGTTGCGTTCTCAACGATTGTATCAAGGGTTTCGGCGGTTGTTCGTGCGATTTCCGCGCCCGAATCAACAGTGCTGATCGATGTGCCGATAAGTGTTGTGGTTTCGGAGGCGGCCTCTTGCGACCGTGCCGCAAGCGAACGAACTTCCTCGGCAACAACCGCAAATCCTTTACCATGTTCCCCTGCGCGAGCAGCTTCGACCGCGGCGTTAAGCGCGAGTAAGTTTGTTTGGAACGCAATGTCCTGAATCGTGCGAATAATTTTGCTGATATTGTTCGATGCGTCTTTGATTTCGTTCATTGCGCCGAGGGTTTGTTGCATCGCCTCGTTACCTTCGCGAGCATTCGATGTGGAGGTGTTGGAAAGGTTATTCGCCTCGTTTGCATTCGTCGCGTTCGCTTGGGTTTGTTGGTTAATAAGGTCAACGGACGAGTTCAGCTCTTCGACAGAAGCCGCCTGCTGTGTCGCACCGTTTGCCAAATCCATCGCGCTTGTGGAAATTTGCTTCGCGCCGGAAAGAACTTGGTCGGATGCGGAAGAAATTTCAGACATCGTTTTGTTTAGCGTGCCGGATATATTGTTCAGTGAATCTTTAATCGCAGAGAAACTGCCGACGTAATCGCGAGCTACCGAAACCGTCAAATCACCCGACGCAATACGCGAAAGAATTTCGGCGATTTCGTTGATATATTCCTGCAATGTGGCGATTGTGTCGTTGACGGCAACTTTAATATCAAGGAAATCTCCTTTGTAGTTGCCGGAAACATTTTTGCTGAAGTCGCCTTTTGCAAGATTGCCCATTACGTCACGGATTTCAATAATCGGCGCGTCAACTGCTTCTGCAATAAGGTTAAGACCGTGGATAATTTTGCTCCAGTCGCCCTTGTATCTGTTGGGGTCTACGTGGAAGTGCATGTCGCCTTTATTTGCCGCAGCGTCTATCATCGCGTTTACTTCGGCGTATACGCCTTCCAGATTAGTGCGAAGCGAGTCAACGGCATCATTGAACTGTGCTTTTTTACCGGGGAGCTGGGCGAGCTTGATGTTAAAGTCGCCGTCGCCGACTTTGTTAAGCACATCAGCAATGTTTACCAAATCGTCAACAAATCCGGAGGCAAAATCATTGAGGCTGACAACCATTTCGCCATAGCCTCCGCGATAGCGGCTTGGGTCGATGCGGAAATCGATGTCGCCGTTTTTGTTTACTTCGCGGCTGAATGTTCCTATGTCGTCAACAATTCCGCGAATTGTGTCAATCAAGGTGTAAACGTCGGTTGTTAAATCGCCGATTTCATCTCTCGTAATGCGCGAGCGGTCGATGTTAATGTTCAGTTGACCGTCGGCAACCTGACCGGTGAGTTTTACGAGGTTTTTGACAGGACTGGTGATCGCTTGTGAGACGATAAGCGCGAGAACCACAGCAACAACCACGACAATTAAAGTGATTGCAAGGATAAGCATGAGCGCGGAATTTGCCGTCGCCGCCGCAGATGCAACACCGTCGTCCATTGCCATATTGGCCAATGCAACCATTTCGTCGGTGTAGCGGATTAGCTCATTTACTAAGTTGCGACCTGCTATTGTTGCATTATAAGCGGCTTGGTGGTTGCCCGCATGAGCATACTCTTGTGTTGCCAAAAATACATCGCGGTATTGGTCAAATAAGTCGCGTGCGCCCGCACTCATGTCAATACGCTCTTGCCGCCATGCGGCGGTTTGCCCCGGCTCGTTACGAGCACTTTCTTCAAAAAGATCAAGCTGTGCCCAAATTTCATTGCGCATGGCCTCGGCCTCTATAAGAAGTGCCGCGAGTTCGGCCGAGCGCTCAGCATAATCCAAAGGCGCAACCATAACAGAGCTTGTTACAACCCGGCGGTATCCGCGTACGTTGGACTGTACGGCGTTTACCGCACCTCTCCTTGCAACGGCACCGTCGATAATAATGTTGTATTCTGTACTTACATTGCTTAATTGAATAATTGCAAAAATTGCCATAATAACAGCAAGCAGGATTACAATGCTAAAGCCAAAAATTAGCTTAGAGCGAATTTTCATGTTATGAAACCAACTCATGTTATTACCTCCCTTAAATGTATTTCTGTTCTCGCGGGCATTGTATATCACGCTTTGAAAAAATGCAATAAGCGTCAAAATCAACGAGTATAATTATAAAACGAAGAATTAATGCATTTGCTTTTTCTTTATCGTTTCTGAAATCATTTCGGTACGTAAGATTTGTTAAAGTTAACATTCATGATTTATTTTTCGCTTTTTTTTGTTTTTTTATGAATTTTTAATTGAATAAAAATGTGACAAAAATACTTTGTAAAATTTGCCGTAATAAAAATCACCTCGTTTAGCAGAATATTTTCGAGGTGATTTTTTTGAAAAAATTTTTTTGTTTGGCGTCAGCGATTTTATTTTTATCAACAAGCATTGTTTTTGCCGAGAGCTGGGGAATTCATTTCCCCAAGGACGGAGGAAGACCCGAGGCCAACGCGAGCGCAGAGCATTTGGCGCAATTCGACGCGTATTTTATGGGGAACGAAAGCGATAAGGTGCTTTATTTAACCTTTGATGCGGGATATGAGACCGGTTTGACCGATGGAATTTTGGATACACTTGCGGAACATGATGTACCGGCGGCATTTTTTCTTGTCGGGACATATATCCGCGACGAGCCCGAACTTATTTTGCGCATGGCGCGGGAAGGTCACATCGTTGCAAATCACACGATGACACATCCCGATATGAGCAAAATCACTGATCTCGACACATTTGCAAAAGAACTTGCACGCGTTGAGGATGTTTATAAGGAAGTAACGGGCGAGGAGATGCCTAAATTTTATCGGCCGCCGTCGGGGACGTACAGCGAAACGAATTTGAAACACGCACAGGAGCTGGGATACAAAACCGTATTTTGGTCAACCGCGTACAAAGACTGGGAGCTTGACAATCAACCGTCGCACGAGGAAGCTTTTGCGAAACTTATTCCGCGCACCCATCCCGGCGCGATAATTTTATTGCACAATGTATCGAAAACAAATGCCGAGATTTTGGGCGAGCTTTTGGTGCGGTACAAGGACATGGGCTATCGTTTCGAGGATTTATATCATTTGAGCGAAGAAGCTTGTGCGGCGATTGTCGCGCCGCCGATAATTGTTTCGCCGTCGTAGGCATCGTAAAAAACTATGGCTTGACCGGGTGTGATTGCGCGTTG
>WRHA01000127.1 GCA_009783395.1 Defluviitaleaceae bacterium | reverse complement strand
TACCCCTTAAATTTGTTGCCGCCCG
The DNA here is from genome assembly GCA_009783395.1 of Defluviitaleaceae bacterium. GTDB lineage: Bacteria > Bacillota > Clostridia > Lachnospirales > WQUN01 > WQVC01. Next base: position 3,551 of record WRHA01000127.1, on the reverse strand, counting down.
CCTTAAACATGTCGGAGGGGACGGTGTTATTGATATCCAAAAGCGTCGGCGGCATCTCGGTCGCGCAGGTTAAAATGTACTCGGACAACGCGCCGTAAATGTCGGTTTCGCAGGCAACGGGGATGCCGCGCCCGGTTAAGCGGCTGTTTACATAGCACGGCACCATGCCGAACTGCGTTTGGAACGCAGGCCAGCACTTGTTTGCAAACGCAACATACTCGCTTGCGCCGGCATTTTTTTCTGCCCAATCCAAAAGCGTGACTTCAAGCTGTGCAAGTTTGGTTAAAATGCCGGGATGCTTGTTTCCCGAGCCAAGCTCGCTTGCCATATCTGCCGCGACTTTTTCAACACGCGGGTCGTTTGCAAGCGCGTTAAATGCCGCAAACAAATCCAGCTCCGAATTCTCCTGCACTTCAACGCCCAGATCAAAAAGCGGCTTAATCGGCGCATTGCACGCAACAAAATCAAAAGGACGAGGCCCGAAACCAAAGATTTTTAAATTTTTGAGGCCAACAATAATTTGTGCAACAGGAACAAACTCGGCAATCATTGCCGCAACTTCCGATGCTGTTCCAACGGGATATTCCGGGATGTAGGCCTTTACACCGCGAAGCCCCAAGTTGTACGAAGCATTCAGCATTCCGCAATATGCGTCGCCGCGACCCTGAACCAAATCTGCCGCACTTTCCTCGGCGGCGGCAACAAACATCACCGGGCCGCAAAACTTTTGCGCCAGCATCGTTTCCGGCCCCTCGGGTCCGAAATTGCCCAAATAAACAACAAGCGCGTTGCAACCCGCTGTTTTAAGCTCGTCCAACGCCTTCATCGCATCTTTTTCATTCTCAACCGTTGTCTTAATCTCTGTCAGTTTCAGCCCTGCTTTTCCGGCTGCCGCAACAACGGCTTCGCGCCGCTTGGCCGAAAGAGTAATCGGAAAACAATCCCGACTTACTGCCACGATGCCCACATTGATTTTAGGTACATTTTTCATTCCGCACGCTCCTTTTAATGATTTTCCACAATTCTATAGCCACGTTGTTGGAGCGTCAAGTGATATATTCGACACCGTGGACATCCGGCGGTAGGCGACATTACGTCTCGAAGCCGGATGCAGTTTCCTTGTCTATAAAAAAAATCGGTGCGGGTAGTGTCACTACCCGCACCGATTTTCCCCTCGGTCTTCACCCGCCTCGTTTTAGAATAAGAAGCTTCTGCCCGGCGGAAACCTTGCCGGAATGCTCAAGCTCATTCACCGTTAAAAGCTCATCAAGCGGCGTGTTAAACCGTTTTGCGATTTTCCACAAATTATCGCCGGACTGCACGACATAAACAGTCATCGACGCTTGATTTGCAAGAGCGGCGGCATCGATTTCGCTAAACTCAATGTCGCGGATTATTCGGGTTTCTTCCTGCTCCACTACACGTGTGGCGAAGTTTAATATGAAGCGCGTTTCTGTTTCACGTGGCGACAGCATATTGAATGTGATGTGGTCGATTGAGACGTTTACGTCAACGGACATCGTGGGGGTTGCACCCTTGGCTTCGATTGTTTGACGGTATGGGATGACGGTTCGGAAGGATGCCAGGGGCGTTGTGTCTGATTCGGCGACATATAAAATATCGGTGTTTATCGCGCCTTCAACGATTATTTTGTCATCGATAATTTTTACGTCGTCGATATGTGCGTGACCCTTTACGCGAAAAACTTGAAGCATGTCGGGCGTGCCGCCGTTAAGCGCGACGATTTCCTTTACAGGCGTTTGGTTACGATTCATGCACACAAGGCGGGGATAGCGCACAACGGTTTTTGATAACGCGAGCTGTGTGTTGATAATGTAAGCGTCTTCGAGAACCGGAAAAGTTTCCGTCGAATAAACCTTCATTTCAACACCAACCGTAATTTCCACATCAAGCACACGCTCTTCGCCGTCGTCATCCTGACGCACGGTGACATGGCAATCCAAAATTTGCAAACAAACGTCGGCAAACATGTCATCACGCGCACCGGGTACATCGAGCGGCCCGTTAAACGGAATTTCGCTTTCGACAAACTCGATTAGCGAGTCCTCGCCGGCGTAAAGCGTTGTAAGTGCGATTTCGCCGGAAATATTTACGCGGCCGTTTGAAATGCGTGCGTCCTGATTTGTTATTCCTGCGGATGCCTGCAAAATTTCGCGAACATTCGGCTTCGACGCGGGCAGAACGAGCTGCTCGTTTACGGTAAACCTATCACATCGCGTATCTACGGTACGATTCAGGTTTAAATTTGTCTTCAGGAGTTGATTGTCGGGAACGTCTTGGATATGTACAACCATTTCGTGCGCGTCGCTGCGCTCTGCCGAAATTGTAACATTGACAGTTGCGCGATAGCTTACCTTGCGGTCGTTTACAACGCGATAGTCTATGTTTGCGATATTCGCCTTGGTGCGAACCCACATTCCGGGCGCAACGCCGTCGATGTTAATGAAATCATCCACAGCGCGGCTTTGCGCAATTGCGTGAACGGTTTTGTCCTCGTTTTTCGCTGCATAAAGCACGGATAGGTTTAGGCGTCCGACAAAGTTTACGCGGTCTGTTCCCGGCTCGGTGCGGTCGATAAGCACCTGTTCCTCGGTTTGTAAAAGCAGGGCCATGTCGGGCTTGACGTCGGGAACGATCAAATCGCCCTCAAGCTGAATCTGCATGGATTCGCTGCCGACCGATTGGTCTAAAAAAACTTGCTCTCTTACCAAAGTCATAATAAAAAAAGCCTCCTTCAAAACATCTTCGTTTAACGAAAATATATGAAGAAGGCAGAAAGATTATGCAACCAGACACAAATTTAATATTAAAAATTTGATGGGGTGTTTCGATTTGCTGGCATGTGGTGAGTACACTTTTAGGTTATTCGCAAAGCGTAATTTCAACCGCGTTCGTCAGTACATCCGTGTAGCTGAAAGACAGTTTTCGAGAGGGACCGGGACCGTCGCTTAACTGTACAGTGAAGATACTGGGATAAACGTTGGAAATTACCCCCTTGCTTATCACCGATTTATGCCGGCCCTTGTTTGTTTCAAGCCTTACTGTGCTTCCGATATTCCGCTGAATATCGCTTCTTACATGAAAAACATCGGTTCTGTCAAACATATAAATCACCTCTCTGAAATAATTTTTTTTGTGCCTTTCGGCTACCCCCAATCTTAATAATTTTTTACAATTATATAACAAAACTGTTACAAAGTCAATTCGTCAATGTATAATGATTGTAAAGGGAGGTTAAATTTATGAAAAAAGTTTTGTCCGTTTTCGGAACGCGGCCGGAGGCTGTAAAAATGGTGCCGCTTCTTTTGGAAATGCGCGAAAACCCTAAAATAGAATCGCTCGTTTGTGTTACGGCACAGCATCGCGAGCTTTTGGATGATGTATTACAGCCTTTCGGCATTAAGCCGAACTTTGACTTAAACATAATGACGGCGGGGCAGACGCTTACGGAAATTACGGCGCGGGTGCTTCATGGGCTTGCGCCGATTTTGCAATCGGCAAAGCCGGATGTTTTGCTTGTTCACGGAGAT
>WRHA01000126.1 GCA_009783395.1 Defluviitaleaceae bacterium | reverse complement strand
CGGGATGCTTGAGTTTACGATGTACCGACTTTTCAGTATGGTTCATGAGTGCCGCGTGCATGGAGGGTCGCTTGCAAGGAACATTTTATCGCGTGTTGTTATGGCATATGTACAAAAAAAACAGCGCGTTTTAATTCGCGCAATTAAAAAAGAGGGGACATTTGAAGCCCCGCATGATTTTTCGCACACAATAAAAATGTGCGAGGGATACCTGGACCATGGCGTAAAAATGGGCGAGGGCTGGTTGCTTACCGCCGAAATGCTGGAGCTTATTCATATCGGCGTAAATAACATTGTCGCCGTTCAGCCCTTCGGATGTCTGCCGAATCATATTGTGGCAAAGGGCATGAGCCGAAAAATCAAGGACAATTTCCCCAATGCAAACATCGTCACACTCGATTACGACCCCGGCTCAAGCATTATAAATCAGGAAAATCGCTTGCGGCTTATGCTCGCAAACGCAGACTAAATGAGGTGGCAGTGTGGATATTTTGATAAAGAACGGACGGGTTCTTGATCCGAAAAATAATGTTGATGAAGTGGCCGATATTTTGATTCGGGGTGGGTTTGTTTGGGACATCGCGCCGCAGTTGTCGGCAACAAAGGGCAAAGTAACGGTCATTGATGCGGCGGGAATGTGGGTTACGCCCGGGTTGATTGATATGCATGTGCATTTGCGCGAGCCGGGACAAACACATAAGGAAACGATCGATAGCGGCACGCGGGCGGCGGCGGCCGGCGGTTTTACGACGGTTTGCGCAATGCCGAATACGTCGCCGGTTTGTGATTCACCCGAAGTTGTTGCGCAAATTATTAGAGCGAGGCTTGAAAAAAGTACGATTACTGTGCTTCCCGTGGGTGCAATTACAAGAGGGCTTGAGGGACGCGAAATTGCCGCGCTTGAAGAAATGTCACCTGTTATTTTTGCGATTAGCGATGATGGAAAAAGCGTTGCGGATGAGGCGGTTTATCTTGAGGCAATGAAGCGGGCGACGGCACTCGGATTGCCGATTTTGGCGCATTGCGAGGATTTATCGCTCACGGGCGCGGGGGTGATGCACGCGGGAGAGGCGGCAGAAAAGCTGGGGTTTAGGGGAATTCCGTCGGAGTCGGAAGACAATGTAATTGCGCGGGATATTGAGCTTGCGAGGCAGGCTGGTGCGAAGCTTCATATTTGCCATGTAAGCACGGCGGGCGGCGTCGAGCTTATTCGTGCCGCACAAAAAGCGGGGCAAGCGGTGACAGCCGAAGTTACTCCGCATCATATTGCTCTGATCGACGAGGACGTAATGAACCCAAACTTTAAAATGGCACCCCCGCTTCGAGGCCGTGCCGACCGCGACGCGCTGATTGCCGCGCTGAAAGACGGCACAATCGGTGTAATTGCAACCGACCATGCCCCGCATCACGAAGACGAAAAACAGGATTTTGTCTGTGCCGCAAACGGCATAATCGGGCTTGAAACCGCCGTCCCCATTGCGATTACACATTTGGTGGAAACGGGCGTGCTTACGCCGCTTGAACTTATTGCAAAATTTACCTCAAATCCCGCAGAAATTTTGCGGCTTGAAGCATGTCTTTCTCTCGAGACCCTCGCCGACATCACAATAATCGACCCAAAGGCGCGGCACACAATCGACAAAGACACATTCAAATCCCTAAGCCGAAACACCCCTTTTCACGGATGCGAAGTCACGGGACGTGTAGTTTATACAATTTCCCGAGGTCGCATTATCTACAAAAATAAATAGAAAAAATAAAGGAGCGATTTAAATGCGTGAAGAAAACAAGCAACTGCTCGAGCTTTTTAAGGATTTTCGTGTCGCCGATGTGCGCGACGGGTTGGACTGGATTGGGTATCACAATTTTGGCACGGTTTCGCCGGAGGTGCGGCCGCTTTATCGTACGCGGGCGATTGGGATTGCGCGAACGGCGCGATATTTGCCCTTTGTCGGGCCGTATCCCGACAAGCGCGGCGACGATTACACACCGTGGCAGGGCTGGTATTACGGCAATGTCGCGACATATCCGTGGTTTGATGATATTGAGGACGGTGACTTTGTTGCAATCGATGTGAGCGGGATGAATGTGGGGCTGATTGGGTCGGAAAACTCGCTTCGCGCATTGCAAAAAGGCGTGCGCGGATTTGTTATGAACGGGAGCGGCATTCGCGACACCGACGAGGTTATTTTGCAAAAAATCCCGGTGTGGTCGCATTTTATCTCGCAGTCGATGGTGCAGTGCAAAATTCAGTTTGATGCAAAAGATGTTCCGATTGCAATCGGCGGTGTTACAATTTTTCCCGGCGATGTAATCGTCGCGGACGGCGACGGCGTAATTGCAGTGCCGCGTGCCGTCGCCCGCGATGTAGCGAAATACGCCGCACAAGTTCTTTCCGACGACAAAAAAACCCGCCGCAAACTTTACGGCGAGCTGAGTCGCGAGTTGGATGATACGGTGATTTAAGGTTTAGGCGAAAATCTTTTGCACCTCCGCAAGCAGTTCCGCCGAAGGGGGTTCGGTGTCATGCAAGGTGTACTTTTCGCTGTCCCATTTGTGTTCGCCGTGTTTGTGGAAGGGCAACACCTCGATTTTTTCGATGTTTTCGTGTTGCTTTAAAAACGCGGCCATTTTTGCCAAATCGTCAAAATTGTCCGTCAATCCCGGAACAAGAACAAATCGCACCCATGTCGGAATTTTTAAAAATTGAGCCTCGCGAAGCGTTAAAAGCGGGCGTTCCTGCCTTTGTCCCGTAAGGCGAAAGTACAAGCGCGGGTCGTATGCTTTAAAATCAAGGATTAAGAGGTCGACGTACGGCAAAATTTCCTCGGCGGCTTCCTCGGTCGAAAAACCCGAGGTGTCGAGGGCGGTGTGGATGTTGTTATCGCGGCACGCGATAAGCAGCTCCTTTAAAAAGCGTGGTTGGTCGGCGGGTTCGCCGCCGGAAATCGTTATCCCCCCGCCGGAATATTTGTAGTATGAACTGTATTTTAAGGCGTCGTCGAGTACCTCGGCGACGCTTTTTTTATGCCCCCGTGCGCGAAACCATGTGTCGGGATTGTGACAATAAAGACAACGCAAAGAACATCCGGCCGCAAAAACAACCGTGCGAATCCCCGGTCCGTCAACCATTCCGCCTGTGTAAACCGAATGAATGTACCCCTGCACATCTTCGTCGTAAAGTTTCATGCATTGAGAATAGCATATTTGTAGCAAAAAATCGACTTGTACATAGTCTGTAAGCAGGTACCAATTTGCTAAATTGATAGGAGCGATGAAATGAATTGCAATTGCACAAGCGGCTGCCATTTATGCGGCGGCGAACAGGTTATCCGGCAAGTGTTTAACTGCCCCGGCACGCAACGCGTAGTTCGGCACGAACACATTGTCAGGCATCATCACGATACGATTAACGAGTACGACGTATGTCACGAACACGAGTTCACCACTCGCGACGTCGTAAGAGAACGCGAAGTTGTAAATCACACAGATTGCTCATCACACGTACCAAACTATTGCGGCGGGCGCGGGCAAGAAATGCCCTGCTGTGACGGCGCAGACCCGGGACG
>WRHA01000125.1 GCA_009783395.1 Defluviitaleaceae bacterium | reverse complement strand
CGGCGCCCTGTCGCCATGGGCGGCGGCGGATTTGTTCGGCAGGCGGCTATTTTGGCGGGGGCTTCTGTTTTTGTGCGGCTTTTGGGGTTTTTTTATCGCGTTCCGCTTGCAAATTTAATTGGCAATGAGGGCGACGCATTTTATTCTTCGGCGTATTCCGTCTACGTTTTGGTGCTGAATTTGAGCAGCGTTTTTATGATTGCGACAATTTCGCGGCTGGTCAGCGAACGCATCGCACTTGGGCAATTTCGAAACGCGCATTTGCTTTTTAAAACGGCAATGGTCTTTTCGATGTGCCTTGGGGCGGCAGGGTCGCTTGTAATGTTCTTTGGCGCGGGGGTTATTGCAGAATTGTTTTTTACTGCGGAAACCGTGCCGGCGATTCGCGCACTTGCACCGGCGGTTTTTATTGTGTCGATGCTTACGGTTTTGCGAGGATATTTTATGGGGATGAAAACGTCGGTGCCGACGGCGGTTTCGCAGGTTGTTGAGCAAATCTTTAAGGTTGGGGTCAGCTTATGGCTGGCATTTTTATTTTACGACGCGGCGAATTTGCAGGAATCCCTGCCTCGCGCTGTTGCCGGGGCTGTTGCGGGAACAACGGTTGCGGCATCGGCCGCGCTGGGCGTTTGCGCGATTATTTATTTCAGGGCTGCGAAGGGGCTGAAAAACCGCAGGGATGACGCCGAGTTTCGGGAATCTCGCAGGGCGCAAATAGGCGCGATTGTTAAAACCGCATTGCCGATTGTGGCGGGGTTTTCGGTATTTGCTGTGTCGAATATTTTGGACATAAGCATGGCAAACAGCCGAATTTATGCCTCGGGAGCATTTTTACAGGAAGAGATTAATGCATTTGTCGGGCAGTTTACGGTGCGGTTCGTTTTGCTGACGACGCTTCCTGTTTCACTTTCGATGGCTCTTTCCGCCGCCGTTATACCGGAAATTACCGCCGCGCACACCGTCGGCAACTACACCGACGTGCGAGAAAAAACGCGGCTTGCACTGCGCCTTGCCATGTTTTTGTCGATTCCCTCCGCCGTGGGGCTTGCGGTTTTGGCCGATCCCATTATAAATTTGCTTTTTCCGCTCCATCCCGAGGGCGCGTTTTTGTTGCAGGTAGGAGCGGTCAGCGTTGTTTTGTTGGGGCTTGTGCATGTTTCGACGGGAGTGCTTCAGGGGTGCGGGCATGTTCGCTTACCGGTAATCGCTGTGCTGGCCGGCGTGTTGCTAAAAATTCCGATAAATTATTTTTTAATGGCCGTTCCCGAGATAAATATTTTGGGCGCGGTTATAAGCACGGTTGTGTGTTTTTTTGTCGCCGCAACTATTATTTTGATTATGCTTCGCGTGAAAATCGGCATTTTTCCGGATTTCATCGGCACGTTTTTAAAACCGACGATTGCATCGGCGGGAATGGGGATTGTGTGCATCGGCGGCTATAATCTCATGCGGATTTTTACCGGAAACGCAGCTGCAACAATCGTCGCGCTTGGCGCGGGCGTTCTTTCATATGTAATTTTAATGACACTGATTCGCGGGTTTGGCGAACGCGAGTTAAACGCGTTGCCGATTCCCGCAGGGGTGAGGAAGTGTTTGCGGCGTTACTGACCCAAGAAACATTTGAGAGGAATTTAATATGAAGAGGATTATTTTATTTGTCATATTTTCAATTTTATTGACATCGGTCTTATTTGTTTTTCTTATTTCACGGAACGAAATGAGCTATGAACACATAACACCCCTTGCTTATTGTGAAGACATTGCAGAAATATCCATTTCTGATGGGCTATCGTTAACAATTGTGCCTTCTACTCTTACACACGAAGGAGTTACTCTAAGGCTCACAAACAACACCGACACGCGCTACACGTATGGTCGCGACAGTCCTCGTTTTTTATGGATTAAAGACAGTGACGGCAATTGGTCTCCCGTACCCGTTATCAATAATATTTTTGATTGGCTTATTACACATATTTTACTCCCCGGAAGATATACAATGATTGATGCAAATTTTGTAGATATGTACGGCGTCCTCCCTGCCGGGGAATATAAAATCGTAGTAGAAGTTTTTCCATACGACACACCACGCGAAATTATTGCCCTAAGCACGGAATTTGTACTTTATGATGTCGAATACATGAACTAAAAGGTGAATTTAATGTCATGGATATATAGGGTGCATTTAATTGCAGACGAGGAAATAACGGGCGTTGATGAGCGACTGGACAGGCTTATTTCTTTGCAGCTTCACTACCGGGGCGACATTAAAATTCCCGGAGGAAATAAAACGGAGAAGCATTGCTATTCGGTAGAATATGAGCCTCTTTTAGGCTTTGTTAGCAGTGATTATCATGAAATGGACATTTTGCAACAACATATTTATGGTGGGTCTGACATCATAAGTGCATGGATGTCTCAAGGAAGACGCAAAATGTCGGATGCCACTATTTCCGGAATGGAAAAAGTGCTTAGACAGATACTGCTGAAAAATGTTCATAACATCTTGTTTCAAGTAGAGAGGGGAGCGATAATATGACGGTCATAAAATATTCCTTACTCAACATTAAAGCAAACAAGAAGCCACACATTGCGATTTTCCTTATTAGCGTAGTGGTAATTTTTTTACTGCTATGTACATCATCCATGCATGAACAAGTAACGAGCGTAATGGAGTCCGATTTGCGGTTCAATGAATATGCCGCCGTTGCCATTAGACCAATATCCCCAACACAAATTGTTGACAACAATGCCGACTTAACCGATGAGCATATCGCTCGATTTTCCGATTCAGAATATGTTGTTAATTTTTACGCATTTACGCAACTCTCTGTAGGCTCAAATTCACTGTATCCGACGACAGTTCCTTTCGAGCGTGCCTTACAAGCCTCGCTTTTGCCAATGTTTGATCGTCAATTTGAACTAATTATTTATTCCGACATACATATGTCCACGCATTTTGTGCTTGGAGACAGAAAATTGGCACAAGGTCGTTTTGCTGAAAATACAACCGAATCGATGGTTAGCAGTGAAATGGCGGACAAAAACAATCTTGCAGTTGGCGATTTCATTAGCATCTATACAAGCCACCACGCGCCCGGCAAGTTGACTTTTGAAATTGTTGGCATTTATTATGATTTTTCAGCGGATATTGGCAATGAATTAAACTTGGTTCTGCCGCGACTTTATGAGTTTAGGGAAAATCCGGAACCCGGAATTGATTTTACATTTCGAACGGAATGGGCAAGCAGGAATAATTTGAGCCGCAATCAAATATTGACAGTCGCATCTTCTTCTGCCGAGCAAACGTCCTTGCGTATGAGGGGGCTTTTTGGCGGTCAACAGAATGCCCCTGTATTACCGAATGATTGGGGTTATGACGTTGTGGTATTTTACGTTCGTGACGAGCAAAGTATCCCTGCGTTTATACATTCCATTGAAGATATATTGCACGAACATCACACTATTTTTGACAGCGGCGACATGTTGCGCTATATCTCCAACACATTGGATTTCACGCAAAGAACATTCGCGCTTCTCTTAACAGGTGCTTTGGCAGCGG
>WRHA01000124.1 GCA_009783395.1 Defluviitaleaceae bacterium | reverse complement strand
TCCGGGCTGTTTTTTCAAATGGTGCGCATTATTCGTGAAATGCGTGAAGCGACTGGGGATAAATTTCCACGCTATGTAGTCGTCGAAAACGTAACGGGCATGTATTCCAGTAACAAAGGACAGGATTTTCGGGAGGTGCTGAATGAGTTATGCAAAATCAAAGACGAAACCATATCTGTGCCTATGCCTCCAAAAGACAAGTGGCTCGGCGCAGGAGAAATCGTGGCAGACGGTTTTTCCCTCGCCTACAGAACCCTCTGCGCGAGTGGTTGGGGAGTTCCGCAAAGACGCAGGCGTTGTTACCTTGTCGTCGATTTTGATGGCGAAAGTGCCGGAGAAATATTATTTAACGAGTCGCGCTTGCACGGGAATTCTGCGTCGGGCGGCTGCCCGTGGCAAGGAACTGCCAAAGATTCTGCGGTTGGCATTGGAAGCGCAAGCGGCGAACAATCTGTAGCAGTGTTCGAGCCGGGCGCGGCATCGCGCTTGGGCGGACATTTCTGGCATGACATCGCGGGAACACTTCGCGCTGATGCCGGAGATAATATTCCTGCTGTGGTTTACGATGCGCGTGGAAACGGCGATGGGAAAATTGCAAACACGATTACCGGCGACCACGAAAACAGAATCACCGACTACACAAAGGTTGCTGTTACGCCTAAACCGGAAAATGCACCTCTCGTTATGAATGAACGGCAACACGCGCTAACCATCAGCGAGGGTGTGGCGAACACATTAACCGGAACTGATTACAAAGGAACGCAGTGCGTGTTCGAGCCAAAAACATTAAAAATTCGAAGCGGAAAACCGGGCGGCGGCGGACGTGGCGCGTTAATTCAAGATAATTTGTCCGCTACGCTAAGTTGCAACAACGACCAGACTTTGTTCGTGCAAGAAGCCGCTGGCTTTATGGGCGGGCAGGGCGCAAAAGCCGGAAGCATCGCCTACAGCGAGGAGCTTTCACCGACCATTCGCAGCGAAGCGAGCGGAAATTCAGTGCCGATGGTTTTTGGCATCTGTTCCGAGAACAGCAATTCCATGAAATCCGGCAGTAAAAATCCGCACAGTGGCATTTACGAAATGGAAATCAGCCGCACCCTTGACACCGGGGCTTGCGCCGGGAACGGCGGTCAAGTTGTCGTGTGCTTGGAAGGCAACGGAACGCGCCCATCGCATAAAGGCAGCGGTTTTCGTGAGGACGTGTCTTTTAACTTGAACTGCGTTGAACGCCACGCCGTGGCCTATGACGAAACCAACGTTAACATAGAAGAAACAGACTCCGAATCCGAAGCAACCTATGCCATGACCACAGGCAGCTATACGCAAATTTATAAGGAACAATCCCCGACGCTTATGAGTCGAGATTATAAAGACCCCCATGTGGTGCAGGTTGCGTTGGAAAATTATCAGCACAGCGGCTACCGTGAAGTCGAAACAGCGGGAACATTAAAAGCATCGGGCGGTGATTATCCCGGCGGCGAAAATGTTATTGTTGAAAATTCATATGTTGTTCGCCGTCTTGTTCCGCAAGAATGCTCTTTGCTTCAAGGTTTCCCGAAAGATTACTGCGCAGACCTCGCAACCCCCGAACCCACCGAAGCGGAAATCGAATGGTGGGCGGGGGTTTTTGAAACCCATCGCAAGGCAATGGGAAAAGCCACGAAGCCGAAAAGCCGCAATCAAATCATAAAATGGCTGAAAAATCCGTACACCGATTCAGCAGAATACAAATTATGGGGCAACGGTATAGCTTTACCGTGTGGCTATTTCGTTCTCAGCGGCATCGTGTGGGCAAACAGCAATTTATGATTTTCGTGCGGGCTTTACGTTTACGTCAGGCTTAATATTGCCCTCAATTTTTCCGTGTTTTCCTTCATGTTTTTCAATGTCGTCGCGGATTAACACCAAAACATGGCTGTTAAACGAACGTCCTTGATAATCAGCCACAAATCCCATCTTATCAAGCATTTCTTCTTCAATGCGAATGGATACGCTTTTCACTGCCACAGTAATCCCTCCATGATAGATATATTGTGTGTTTACTCTATATCTAATCCATGGCAAAATGTGAAAATAGATACATGGTATATCTATTAAATTCACATGAAGGGGTTTGATTGCATGAAAGTGGCTATTATTGGTTCGCGAGGCTTAACGGTTAAAAACTTTGACGAGTATCTGCCGCCGGAAACTTCGGAGATAGTTTCCGGTGCGGCGGTTGGAATCGACCGATGTGCCGCAGAGTACGCCAAAGCAAAAGGGCTGAAGCTGACGGAGTTTTTGCCGGACTATGCGAAATTTGGGCGCGGCGCACCTTTGCGCCGAAACATTGAAATTTTGAAATACTGCGATTTTTGCCTCGCATTTCACGATGGCCGCAGCCGCGGAACGGCTTACGTTATAAAAAACTGCAAGAAATTAAATGTTCCCATGAAAGTTGTTTTGCTTGAAGAAAGCCCGAAATAGCAAGTGTGTTGCACTTTTTGCCGAGTTGAGTGATGTATGGTGTCCCGAAAATCGCACGGGAACTTTCCTGTGCGAAATAAAACGAAAGGCGGGACATTAAATGGACGTAAACATGAAAAAGGCAACGAGCGAGTTTGTCACCGAGCGTGTCAATCATCACGGCAGAAATGAAACAAAAGTAGTAAACAGTGCGTTCGTGGGCTTATGTGACTGCGCGGAACGCCTGAAAGCAAGCCTTACGGCGGAACAAATTTCCCTTTTCACCAAAATGGAAAACGCATACAGGCTTGCGGATGGGGAGTCCATCCGATTTTATTGGAAAAGCGGCTTTGCCGATGCTCTGCAGTTTTTGATGGGCTGGTCGTCAAACGGCAATGCCGATAACGGCGAATAAGCAACACATACGCCGAAGGCAAACAAAACGGGGCTTCGCAAGAGGCTCTGTTTCTGTACGTTTCAAACAAAAAAAGCACAAAAATTTGGTGGTAATTTTTTCACAATTCCCTTGCTTTACAGCGGCAGTTGAGTGATTAATGTGTCCAGCGAAAGCGGGCAACGCCCGCAAATCCAATAAAAACGGAGGAAACCACAATGACACTCAATTTCAATCTGAACGGCGCGGCGCGCAAAAACCTTGTAACGGCAATCAGCCAAATTTTAGAAACCCCGGCAGTTTACCTCAAAACGCCGACCTACGCCTACCAAGTAGGCGAGTACCACATCGACAAGCACGGAACACTCAGCGGTCCCGACAACAACGACCTGCAAGACCTATTGCATCAGAACGGTTTTCGCGCTGACGAAAGAGCTTACGTTAGCGAAGAAACTGCTGACGAAACAGGCGAAACCGAAACGACCGCCGCTGATGAACAAGCGCAAATCGACGCACAGCTTGCCGACCACGAAAACCAACTCGCGGCGATTGCGGAAGCCGAAGCCCTAACCGCCGCCGAACCCGAGCCGACCTTTGAAGAACTCGACATGACCATGGAAGAGGAACTTGGGCTTGGGCGGCAACGGCGCGAAGACCCGCAGGGGGAAAACGGCATGAGCACGGACGATGTTCCCGAAGATTACACATACCAAG
>WRHA01000123.1 GCA_009783395.1 Defluviitaleaceae bacterium | reverse complement strand
GGACAAAGCTCGTTTACGCGCCCGTATCGCATTGTAAGCGGCGGAGGCAGTGAGCGGCTGTTTGGGATCAGGTACAGCGGAATCGGCGGCTCCGAGGAATGGATTTATGGCGAAAATGCCATTCGCGCAATACTCCAAAGCGGCAGTTTTGACGGCGAAACGGAGTTTTCAAGCATCCTCGAGCCGCCCATTTTGATTTACGAATACGCCTTTGACATGTGTGCGGAAACATTTGCGCGCGCGCTGGGGCGACGCAACGCCGACTTGCTTACAGACGCGGGCATCGAAACCTTTCGCGCCATTGCAATTCGCCCTCCCGATCCGCAAACACCCCTCTTAACCGCATATTTTATAAGCGATACAAGGGCGTGGCGATTCACAATGCCGCTCTCCGTTCCGCGCCAAACAGACGAATTTGCATTTCAAGTCCGCTCCGCAAACCCCGCCGTACTACACTTTATCGCAACCCCCGACGGATTTCTCCCGCAAATCCCCCCCGGCGGCTTTATCTACAATCGTGTCGCCACCGAAAACCCTTTCCGCGACCCTCAGGGTCTCTTTCGTATCACACACATCCGAAGGCAAGTTGAGCCGTTTTTTGACAATCCCTCCGTAATTATTCCAAGTGCGCGGGAGGTTTACACCTTCACAACGCGCAACACAATGATACGATACCTCGAAAACGCAGTGCTTGAATACACAAGCTTTCGCACCTTTGGGCGTACGGCGCAAGGAAACTTCATGGATGATTTTTCTGCCGCGCTGGCATTTATAGCGTCCGACCCGCATGTCACAAACGAAGTTTTTCTCCAAAATCACGAACCACGCGGCCGCGGACATATTTTTTACTTCAACTACGTAATCGACAACCGCCCCCTCGTCCTGACAGAGGAATGGTCAACCGGCGCGAACTGCACCGCCCCCTTGCTTTCCCCAATCGAAATAACCGTGGAATACGGGCGCGTAACGCGCTATCGACGCCTCGCATACACCTTCACAATAGCCGAACCTGCCCGAATAAACCCCGACGTTCCCGATGGATTTTTCTCACTCGGTTTTCCAATCAGCAGTGCGGATGAGATTTGGCTTTCGGTGATTTTGGAGGAGTAAAGTGTGAAAAATTGAAGAAGGGAACGCGGGCGACGAATTTCATCAGAAATTTGTGCGTTCAGCGAATGGCGAAAAAAAATGGAATGGGAACGCGCAAAAAATTACATCCTGATAGCCTTCGTTATGCTAAACCTTGGGCTTGCCTTTCTCCTGCATTTTGAAGACAGGCGTTTTACGCTTACGGGGGACAGGGTGCGTACAATTCATGAGGTTTTGGCAAATAATAATATTATTTTGTATACCGCGCCTCCGCGCCGCTTCACGCCTATGCCGCATTTGGATGTTTCGGGATACTACTATGATGTGGATCTGTTATTGGAAATTTTTTTCGGCGAGGCAGAATTTTTTGAAATTGAAATGGACGCGGGGCATTACATTTTTGAAACAGAAAATGGTGCGTATGGCAGATTGGAAATATCTAACGGCTTTGTAACCTTTGACAATCGCGACGCTTTGGGTGAAAATGACGAGGGAGAAATTTCCCACACAGAGGCGATTGCGATTGCGGATGCATTTATATCGCTCCATTTCGATGACTTTGTTCGCGACCTTGTAATCACAGATGATTTCGGCGGTGTGAGGATTACCTATCGTCAGGAATATCGCGGACGGCTTATTCATTCAAATTACATCGTGTTTCTTATTTCGGCGCGGGGTATCGAGTGGATTGACATGCAGTTTGGGCGTATAATCAGCCATAGCGCAGACGCCCGAATGATTTTCGCACCCGATGAGATTTTGCTCACATTTATGCAACATGTGCAACACGAAGCGGCGAATAACCCAAAATTTATAAGCCAAATTGACATCGTTTATTTTCAGGAATATCTTTCCGACGAGCGCGGCTCGATTTATCCCGCCGTGCCGTTTTATCGAATCTTTGTTATCGACAACGATATGGAGTTTTTAATTAACGCTTACACGAATACAATCATTAATTGAGGGTGACAATTGAGGGTGAGCTACGGAAACAAAGGAGGCTGATTATGCGGCATAAAATTTTGGTGGTTGACGACGTTCAGACCAACTTGGATTTGCTTGAAGGAATTTTGGAGGATACATACGACGTTGTTGCGGTCGACAGCGGAGCGAAGGCACTCGAAATTTTGCCCGACGCGAAGCCCGACCTTATTTTGCTTGATTTGTCCATGCCGGAAATGGACGGATTTGAGCTTTTGGAGAGCATCCGAAGGAATAAACATTATGAGTCGATTCCTGTGATTTTTGTGACCGGATCCGACGATGTTTACTCCGAGGAAAAAGGGCTCAGGCTGGGTGCGGTTGACTATATAACGAAACCATATGTGCCAAGCGTAATCCGCATAAAAATTCACAACCATGCCGAGCTTAAAACCTATCGCGACAATCTTGAGGCCGCTGTAGCCAAACGCACAAAGGAGCTTGAGGAACGCGCACAGGAAATTTATGAGGCCCACAACGTAACGATTATGGGTATGTCGATGGTTTCGGAAAGCCACGATAAAATAACGGGTGCGCATCTTTTTCGCATAAAAAATCTGACGGGGATTCTTGCAACACATTTTGCTAAAAAGTACCCACAAATTTTGAGCAAAAAAACGGCGGAGATAATTACAATGTACTCGCCGCTGCACGACATAGGAAAGGCAAGCGTACCGGATGCCGTTTTAAAAAAGCAGGGCAAACTCACCGACGAAGAGTTTGACCAAATGAAGGCGCACACAAAAGACGGGGCAAACCTTTTGCGCGAGCTTGCAAAAATGAGCCCGAACGAACGCAAGCCTTTGAAAATCGCGATCGAAATTGCCGAGAGCCACCACGAAAAGTTTAACGGCAGGGGATACCCCGATCGTCTCGCGGGCGAAGAAATACCCCTGTCCGCCAGGATCGTTGCAATCGTAGATATATACGACGCGCTTCGTTCTCCGCGCCCGTACAAACCCGGATTTACGCACGCGGAGGCCATGGACATCATTTTAAACGGCGACGGCAGAACAGAGCCGACGCATTTCGACCCCCGCGTGTTAGACGCTTTTCGCGACATGCAGGCCGATTTAGGTGCCGCATACGATGCAAATCCCGATCCGCAAATCGCAAATTCCGACACACTTTGACGCGGAAAACAACAGGTGGTATAGTATTACAGTTTTGTAACAGGGGTGGGTAGATATGAATTTTTCACATTATGACCTGGGGGGCCTTGAAAAAGGCAAGACAATTGAGGTTACGCTCAATGGAAACGCCGCAAATGTGTTTCTTATGGATCACGAAAATATGGCTAAATATGTAAAGGCGAAACCGTTTAAGGCTATTGGCGGCCACATGACGTTTTCGCCTATTCGTATGCAAACAATTTACGAAGCGCACTGGCATCTTGTAATCGATTTGCCCGGCGGATACGGCTCGGTAAAATCGAGCTATCGTTTTCTGAAAAGTGCGG
>WRHA01000122.1 GCA_009783395.1 Defluviitaleaceae bacterium | reverse complement strand
CGTATTGTATCGTAACGCCCAATACGGCGCGGCCGCGTACATAACCGTATTGTATAAGATTCGCTACAATGTCCTCGGCGTGGGATGACGGAATGGCAAAGCCCAAGCCCTCGACATTCATGCCGACCGACTTCGCACTTACAACGCCGACTACATCACCGTACAGGTTTAAAAGTGGGCCGCCGGAGTTTCCCAAATTTACTGCGGCGTCGGTTTGAATTTTTGTATGCGAAACGCCGTCTATGTTTACATCGCGGCTCAGCGCGCTGACATATCCGACTGTCATGGAGTTTGCGAGCTGGCCCAGGGGATTGCCGATTGCCGCAACCTGATCGCCTACGCGCAGGTAATCGCTGTTTCCAAAGTCAAGAAACGGAAAACTTTCGCCGATGATTTTTATTACCGCAAGGTCGGTACTTGGGTCTCGGCCGATTATGCTTGCGGGAAACTCGCGTCCGTCGTACATAAGTACCGTTATGTTGCTCGCGCCTTCGATTACATGGTCGTTTGTAACGATGTAGCCATTGTCGGATATTAAGAAGCCCGACCCCGATGACGGGCGCATTACCTGCATCCCAAAAGCATTTCTCCCGACAATTTCTGTGGAAATAGCGACTACCGAGGGGTTTGCTGTGTTAAATAATTCCGGCAAAGTAAAACTTTCGTACTCCGTCGGAAAACTTGCCAATAAACTGACGCCGATGTCGGAACCGGCCTGTGTCTCCGATAACGGGACAGAGTGAATCGCCGCCTCCTCAAGGTTTGCAAGCGCGAACCGCGCCCCGACATAGCCGCTTCCGAACATCAACGTCATCACACATGTTGACGTTATCACCACCTTTACCACTGTTTTTTTCATTTTTTTTTCGCCCCTTTCATTATTGTTTTGGACTTCTGAAGCTATTTTACAATTTCGATTGCGGCAAATCTCCGAAAAAGCGCGGCAAATTTGCGGCAAAATTGCGGCAAAATCACTTTTCGGTTTCACGCGTGCCTCGCGACGTGATATATTGCCCCCATGCGAAAATTAATTTATGTAGCCGATGATGAAAAAAACATACGAAACCTCGTACGGGCGTTTTTTGAAAAAGAGGGATGGTCGGTTGAAGTCTTTGACAACGGCGACCTTTTGCTTGACGCGTTTTTAAAAAAAGCGTCTGATCTTGTTGTGCTGGACATAATGATGCCGGGAAGCAACGGTTTTATTATATGCACAAAATTGCGAGAAGTGTCTGATGTGCCGATTATCATGCTTACCGCAAAGGACACAGAGGAGGATTATGTTTCCGGGCTTGCGCTGGGGAGCGACGATTATTTTACAAAGCCATTCAGCCCCGTAAAGCTGACCATGCGAGTAAAAGCATTGTTTCGAAGGGTCGACATGTTTGGGCAAAAAGACGACGCAACCGACGAAATAATCTGTGGCGATATAAAAATTTCACACGGCGGGATGACCGCTGTTTGCAAAAACGAGCCGCTTCCCCTCACAAAAACGGAATTCAGCCTGCTTTCCTACCTGGCAGAAAACGACGACAAGGCCGTTTCGCGGCAGGAGCTTCTTAATGTAATTTGGGGATATGATTCCGCCGTCGAAAGCCGAGCCACCGATGATGCAGTCAAACGCTTGCGCCGCAAACTCACCGATGCCGGAAGCGAAGTATGCATCGATACCGTTTGGGGGTATGGTTTTAAAATCGGAGGGAAGTGTGAAAAATCGAAGAAAGGAACGCGGGCGACCGACTTTTAACGGCGATTTATGCGCTCAGCGAATGGCGAAAAAAAATGAGAAGCTTTAGCAAGACCCTTATTCGAAATTTTATCGGCATGATTTTTGTTGTTTTTTTGACCGTTTATCTTCTGTTTAATTTTCTCACACATGATTTTATCAGCGAAGAAGCGCACCGCGAACTTGTAAACAGCCTTGCGTCGCTTGAAGTGGTTGCAAGTCTTGATGTTCCCGGCATTTTTACGGGCGTTCCCATACGGCGGCTTATGCTTAACGCCGACGGCATTATCGTAGGTGACAGCGGGCAGATAATTTCACCCGACATCAGTCATGCAAGCGAAGATGTTGCGGCGGAATTTTTTTTTATGGCGCAATATTTTCATGAAAATCGCGCCGTGTTTGACAGCGGAAACATGGTTCGTGCGTCAAGCGGTCGTTTTACTTATTACATCAAAGCGGTAGAAGTCCCATTTTTCGACGATTTGGTCGTGCTTCTTTACACCGACATAACTTCGGCAACGTTGTTTGTGCGGCATGTAAACCGAACGCTGGGGGTTATTTTGATTGCGTCGGGCGTGGGAAGCGCGTTTATTTCCGCACTCCTGTCTCAACAGGTGCAACGTGCGATTTCACGCCTTCGAAATCATGCCGAAAGCATCGGGCGCGGAAATTTTACGCAAAAGGTCGACGAATTCGAATACAAAGAATTTGCCGCGCTTGCACAAAGCATGAACAGCATGGCGGACATGTTGCACGCTTATGAAAACAACCAAAAGCGTTTTTTCCAAAATGTTTCACACGAGCTTCGAACGCCGCTTATGTCGATACAGGGTTATGCAGAAGGCATTTTGGAAGATGTTTTGGATAAAAACGAAGCGTCGGAAATTATTTTGTCGGAAAGCGAGCGCATGGAGAACATGGTCGGCCAGGTTTTATATGTATCGCGCCTCGACAGCGGTCTTGATGTGCCGAGCATATCCGGTTTCAGTGTAAAGAATATGCTGTACGATTGTGCATGGCGCGTAAAAATCCTCATGGAAAGAAACAAGCGAGAGATAATTTTTGATTTTCCCGAAACCGAATGCGAGATAAAATCAGACGAGGAAAAATTGCAACGTGCAGTGGAAAATATTTTGACAAATTGCATACGTCACGCAAATGAAAAAATTATTGTTCATTTTTCCGCCTGTGATGAACACATTGAAATTATTATCTCGGATGACGGCGAGGGTTTTGACCCCGCCGACTTGCCGCATGTATTCGAACGCTTTTATAAGGGAGCGAAGGGAAACTCCGGGCTTGGGCTTGCGATTTGCAAGGATATAATCGAAAAACTCGGCGGCAGCATTCGCGCTGAAAATATTGCGGAAGGCGGCGCAAGGTTTGTTATAAAACTAAGCGCGTATAAGATCTGCGTTTCTGATAAAAATAACTAAATGAGATTTTTTGTTGCAGCACTGCTTTTTCTTTTTTGCGTCGGTGTTCCCGACGCTGTTTTTGTACACAAGGAAACCGTATCCGGCTTCGAGACGTCTCGTGGAAACGCAAATATGTCCACGGTGTCCAATGCACGCTTGGCGTGCTTTGCTGTTCAAAATCACGACGATTTTCTGCGCCTTGTAAACAAAGACAATCCCCTACCCTCCGATTATCGACCCACAGACCTCGTGCGATTTCACGGCACCGAGCTTCGCGAACCTGCGCGGGATGCCTTTGCCGAAATGCTTGCGGAGATGGAGTCGGAGGGGGTTTATGGCCTGCACCTTCAAAGCGCGTACCGATGCTACAC
>WRHA01000121.1 GCA_009783395.1 Defluviitaleaceae bacterium | reverse complement strand
TTCGCTTTTGGCGGAGGAAAATCCCACCCCCATTCCAAATGAAGCGGAGCAGGAATTTACTTCCTGCGGAGCGGGGGGGATTGGGGGTGTAACCCCCATTCCGAAGGAAGCGGAGCAGGAATTTACTTCCTGCGGAGCGGGGGGGATTGGGGGTGTAACCCCCATTCCGAATGAAGCGAAAAAGTTTATCGACAATGTGATTAG
Source organism: Defluviitaleaceae bacterium (assembly GCA_009783395.1). Taxonomy (GTDB): domain Bacteria; phylum Bacillota; class Clostridia; order Lachnospirales; family WQUN01; genus WQVC01. The sequence goes on along the minus strand of WRHA01000121.1, from coordinate 3,294 downwards.
TATCAGTTTCGTCTTGCTCGGTATTTTTGTTGCGTTGGGGGTTGCTTTCGCGCCGCTTGTTTCGCGGCTGATTTCCGGCGGCGAGTTTACCGACCCCGAGCATATCGCGTTTTTGACATTTTCTCTGCGCATTTTGATGCCGGTTATGATTTTTTTTGGATTTGGCGCGATTTTTACCGGGCTGCTTCAATCGCATGGGTCTTTTCGCTTGCCCGCTTTTGCTTCCGCACCCGGCGGAATTATTCTTATCGTGTATATCATTTTTTTTTCCGACCGATTTGGTGTTGCGGGGCTTGTTTTTGCGACGGCATTGGGTGTTTTAATGCAGCCCGTTGTTTTGCTTCCCGCTGTATGGCGGCTGGGTTATCGGTATAAATTCGCACTCGATTTGCGCAATAAAAACGTGCGTGCCGCGGGGAAATTATGCATTCCCATTGTAATTTCCGCCGCGTCGTATCAGATGCACTTTTTGTTCGGACACTCCGTCGCCCTGCAGCTAAACACAACGGCAGTCATGGACTACGCACAACAAGTTGTTCAGGTGCTTATACTAACAATTGTTTACGCCATTGCCGCCGTTTATTTTCCAAAGCTGTCGGTGCTTTGGGCGAAAAAAGCCGCAAACCCCGCGTCCGACGCATACAACGAGGTTTTGAGAAACGCCATGCTTTACGTATTTTTCCTCGTTTTGCCCGCCGCATCGGGCGTATTTATTTTGCGTATGGAAATCATGGATTTCTTGCTTAACTTCGGAGACACTGCGGCGAGCGGGCCGGACGGGATTATACTTGCGGGGAATTTGATGGGGGCTTATTCCATTGGTGTAATTGCGATTGCGTTTAAAGAGGTCGCGGATCGTGCGTTTTATTCCGAAAAAGACTCGGTTACACCCGCGATTTTCGGCGTTTTAATCATGATTGTTAATATTTCGGTGGTTTTTTTGCTTGTCGGACGATTCGGCGCGTTCGCGATGCCGGCGGCTTACGGCATTGCCGCGATTATCGGCGGCGGCGGGTTGCTGTTCATTTTGCATAAACGGATAAAATTCGTAAATTTAAAATTCCTCGGCGAGCTGTTTAAAAATATTTTAGCGGTGGCAATCATGATGTCGGCGGCGTTTTTTGTGCGCGAAGCCGATTTTTTTGACAATCGCATTTTAGGCTTAATTTTGCCTGCAATTGTTGGCGCGGTGGTGTATTTCGCGGCGGCATTTGCTTTGCGAATTTCGGCGTTGCAGGCGTTAAAAAAATAATTTTCAAATCGGTGCGGGTAGTGACACTACCCGCACCGATTTTGCACGCACAGCAATTTAGTGGAGGTCGCCATGAAGCGGATTTTAATAATTTTGCCAAATTTGGATCTCGGCGGAATGGAAACCGTTGTAATGAACTATTTTCGGCATCTCGACAGGTCGGAGGTAGTGTTCGATTTCGTCGTTCATGGCGAAGCGGGATTTTTTGAGGATGAAGCGACCTCCCTGGGTGCGCGAATTTTTCGCGCCCCAACAAGAAAGCAGGGGTTTTTCAAAAATATTTCTGCAATGCGCGCAATCTATCGATCAGAAAAATACGAAACAGTAATAGTTTGCACCGAGCATTCATTTGCATTTATCGAATTACTCGTTGCGTGGATGTCGGGCGTAAAAACACGTGCGGGCTGGAGCCACTTTACCGAATATCAAGGCGCGTCGCGGCTAAAACGCCGTGCGCACTTCATTGCGCGACCCCTTATGCGCCTTTTCGCAAACCAATTTTTCGCCTGCACAATAGACGCGGGTGCATGGCTCTTCGGCAAAAAATTCGTGAATAACTTGCATAAACCCGCATTTCATATTATAAACAATGCAATTGATTTGAAAAAATTTGCAATTTGCCCCGAGATGCAAAAAAAAATTCGAAAAAAAATCCGAGATTTATATGGCCTAAAAGACGACACTTTTGCAATAGGAATCGTGGGACGCTTGATGCCCGTGAAAAACCACGCTTTCTCGCTGGCGGTTTTCAAGGAAATCCACCGCATATTTCACGGCATGGAAGCCGACAAAAACGCCCGCTTATTCATAATCGGCGATGGCGAACTTCGCCAAGAAATTGAATCGCAAGCACGCCGTCACGCAATCGCAGAGCATGTAATTTTCACCGGCGCAGTCTCCAATATCCACGAATATTATCAGGCCCTTGACGCCCTTCTGATTCCCTCGTTCCACGAAGGCCTGACAGTTGTTTCCGTAGAAGCTCAAGCATCAGGTCTGCCCGTTATAATCTCCGACACACTTACACGCGACATGAAACTTTCCGACCAAGCACACTACATCCCCCTGGATGCCGGCGCAACCGAATGGGCAAAAAAAGTCCTAACCCTAACAAACCACAAGCGCACAGCCCCAAACCTGTCAACCTCCGGTTTCTGCATAGAACACGAAGCAAAAAAATTACAAAAAATCCTGCTCGAAGGGGGTCGCTGATGTATTTATTCAAGGACAAATATAACCTGGGCAAACCATACATTTACATCCACCCCTACAAGCAAAAAATTGTCAGCGACATTGTTGAACGGGCATTTGACGAAATTTCACAGCTTGTAGTGTTCGGCAGTGCTGTTTCCCTTGCGTGCAAGCCCCACAGCGACGTTGACATTTGTGTAATCGGAAATTTTTGCGAAAGCAGATTGAGTGAACTCCGCATAACAGGCGAAGCCCTGGATCTCGTGCATTATCCCGATGTAAACACGCTGCGAAAAGACAAACGCCTGTGTGCCGAAGTAAAAAAAGGGGTGCGAGTTTATGGGTGAAATTTCCTTGTACAATCGCGCAGTAAGCGACTTTAGGGCGGGCAAAATCCTTATGCAAAACATGGACACCGACGAAAATTTAGTTGACATCGTGGGCTATCATTTGCAACAAGCTGTAGAAAAACTGCTGAAATTTCAAATTGAAATGCAAGGCGACACATACCCATTCACCCACGACATCGCAGTGCTGATGGATCTGGTTGACAGTGTTCCGAACTGGGTTAAAGATCATGCAGAAACGCTGATGCAGTATGGCGTGAAAACTCGCTACAGCTCGATGCGCGTAGCGTCTAAAGCAACAGTGCTTAAACTTTATGACCATTTGGAAAAATATATTGAAACCTCAAAACCCAACGAAACAACGGACACACTCTCCTCGCCAAAAATTTGACCCAACAAAAAATCCCCAATGAAGGGGTCAAGGGGTCTGTGACCCCTTGCGGGGGCCGACCCGGCCGCCCGGTCAGCGCGTTCTTTGCGCGAGAGGGTTCGGGGGCAGCGTCC
>WRHA01000120.1 GCA_009783395.1 Defluviitaleaceae bacterium | reverse complement strand
GTGGTGGGCGAAGGTTACGTCTCGAAGCCGGATACGGTTTCCGTCTTGAAGGTGCGGGCAAAGTGCGCCCGCCATTGCCGAATACTGTTTACGGGGTTTATAAAAATCAGCGGGGAGCGTTCTATGTACGCAGCCGGGTTTACGGATGTTGGATCTGTTCGGGAGCAAAACGAGGATGCCATTTTTGTACACAACAAGCCAATCGGACCGTTTCCGAATTTATTTATTGTCGCGGATGGCATGGGTGGACATAAAGCAGGTGAAATCGCAAGCTCTATGGCCGTGGAGAAATTCAGCGGCTTTATTCGCGATTTTCCCGCACAGGATTTTGTGCGGCCCGAAGATTACTTAGACCTTCTGATTAGTGCGGCACAACATGCCGGTGACGAAATTAACAAAAAAGCAAAATCGGACGAATCCACAAGCGGCATGGGAACGACGCTGACTGCCGGCGTTATAGACGGCGATAAAATTTTCCTCGTACACATAGGCGATTCCCGTGCGTACCTTGTACACCTGCTTAGCATGTCGCAAATTACTACCGACCACACCTTCGTTGAAGAGCTTCTGCAAACCGGCAGGGTAACGGCGGAGGAAGCGAAAACGCATCCACGCCGACACGTTCTTACCAGAGTGCTTGGCGTACCCGAAAACATGCAAATTGACGGCATTGTGCGCGATATTGGCGACGCAACTGCCGTTTTATTATGCTCCGACGGTTTAACAAATATGCTTGATGACGAATCAATGATGAAAATTATTAACGGTTTGGGATATGTCGAACACCGCACAAAGTATCTTGTCGAGGAAGCAAACAAAAAAGGCGGGCTTGATAATATTTCCGCGATTGTGGTTGACATTGCAAGATAAGGAGGGGACGGAATGAAGCTAAAAGCGGGGCAAATGGTTGCCGAACGCTATGAAATAGATGACATACTCGGATCGGGCGGAATGTCCGTTGTTTATCGTGCGCACGATACAAAGTTGGACAGGTTTGTTACGCTTAAAATTTTAAAAGAAGATTATCTTAACGACGAAGCACTTATGGAGCGTTTCCCCCATGAAGCGCGTGCGGCGGCGGCGTTAAATCATCAAAATATAACTGCAATTTTTGACCACGGGCGCGACGGCGATGTTTTGTATATTGTTTTGGAGTACGTAGACGGCGCGTCGCTTAAGGAGCTTATCGTAAAAAAGGCCCCGTTCGACGACGAAACAAATTTGGGCGTTGCGATTCAAGTCGCCGAAGGGCTTTCCGAAGCGCATTACAATAAAATTATTCACCTGGACGTAAAACCGCAAAATATTTTGATAACGACAACAAGCATCGTAAAGGTTGCCGATTTTGGCATTGCGCGTGCCGCGAAGAGCGTTACGCTTAACGCCGCGGCAGGTTCGATGGGCAGTGTGCATTATTTTTCGCCCGAGCAAGCCCGCGGCGGATACATCGACCATAAATCCGATATTTACTCGCTCGGCATTGTCATGTACGAAATGGCGACGGGACAACTCCCTTTTGAAGGCGAAAACGAAGTCGCCGTCGCGCTCCAGCACATAAACGACCCGCTTCCCGACATTTCAAAAATTAATACGAATGTGTCGGAAAGCGTTATAAAAATCATCCAAAAAGCCACGGAAAAATCTGCATCAAAGCGGTACGAAACCGTCGATGACATGATTGACGATTTGAAGCGGGCATTGACCGATGCGTCCGGCTCTTTCGTTCAGGTTGAAAAAACCGATGTGATGTCCGAAACTCGCCGTATAAGCGAGGAAAACAAAGAAGCCGTTCGCCGTCAAAAAATGCGTGCGGCGTTTTTGGACGGCACAGACATGCCTGAGGACGACTACGAAGACGACTACGAAAACGAGCCGGAAGACGGAGGCTTTATGCTACGCGGCGATGCTCCGCCGCCGCGTTCGCCCCAACACGTCCCTCAACACCCGCCGCCGCGTGCAACGCCGCAACGCGCACCACAGCCGCAACGTGCGGCACGGCAATACGAGGATGAATATGTGCCGGGGCAGGAATACGCCGACGACGATTACTATGAAGTTGAGCCGCCGCCTCCGCCGCGAGATAAAAAAGCCGACCGTGTTTCCATTTTGGGCGGAATAATCTTGGGGCTGCTTTTTGGGCTTCCGATTATTATCGGTGCGGTTTTTATTTACAGTCGCTTCCTTTCCCCTACGGCAGGTATGATTGAGACGCCCGATATGGTTGGACAAACACGACTTGTTGCGGAAATAGAAGCGCGAAACCGCGGGCTTGTGCTTGATATTTCAGAAGAAATTTGCGGTGTACAATCGCCGTTTCGGGATGAATCCTATTCATGCGGTAACGACGATTGCGAGGGCGAATGCGAGGGGCTTATAATTTTTCAAAGCGCGGTTGCCGACACAATGCTTAATCCCGGCGATATTTTGCATATTGTTGTAAGCGCGGGCAGGCCTTCCGAGGGCGAGCTTATGCCGCGAGTCGAAGGGTTTACGCTGGATGACGCACGTGCGAGGCTCGCCGAATTGGACGTTAGGCTTATCATCGAAACAGATTACCGCGACGATGTATCGTTGCCGCGAAATTTTGTACACGTGCAGGATCCGCCGACAAACTCGCGCCTTGCGCATGGGGATATCGTAACATTAACGGTTACTCCCGGGCAGGCGGACGTATATGTTGCCGTACCGGTTTTGACAGGGCGCACAGAAGACGAAGCGCATGATATTTTGCGAAACCACTCGCTGGTCGGCATCCCCGAGCGCGAGTACAGCGATACATTCGGCGTGGGACTTATTATTCGACAATACCCTGCACCGGGTGAGCTTGTTGAACGCGACGTCACGATTGTCACATACTATATCAGCAGGGGGCCGGAAACACCGACGCAAGCACCGACCCCAACGCCCGATCCGGAAGAAAGCGACGACGAAAACGTCGAAGCAAATGACAACGATGCACCGGAATCACCCGAAACACCCGAAGAAACCCCCGTTGAAACACCCACCCCTGAACCCGAAATACGCACAGGCGTACTAACTGTACACTTATGGCCGGGAATTCCCGAAGGCGCAGAGACGGTGCATTTGATGATTCTTCGCCAGTTGGGCAACGGAGATCTTGATCCCATTCATAATAATCCGAACGAGCGCATCTCAGAGTTTCCGCGTTCCTTTCAAATACAGTACAGCGACCCCAGCGTATTCCACATTGTAACGATTGAGGACGGCGTACATCGCACAATCGCGATTGAACATCGTCCCTCGCTGTAGGAATTTTATGGATTTGATGATGCGCGAAGGGCTCATTGTTAAAGGCGTCGGCGGCGCGTACACCGTAATGACAAACGGTGTATCGCCGCTTTTTTTTGCAGAAAAGGAAACTGTATCCGGCAATGGCGGGCGCACTTTGCCCGCACCCTTCGAGACGTCTCGTGGGTACGCAAACACATCCACGGTGTCCAATGCACGCTTGGCGTGCTTTTATGTGTGTACCGCAC
>WRHA01000119.1 GCA_009783395.1 Defluviitaleaceae bacterium | reverse complement strand
CACGCGGGGGTCAAGGGGGCTTCGTCCCCTTGCGGGGGTATTGGGGGCAGCGCCCCCAAGGTCTTAATCTCTAAAACTCACGACATAGCCTCAACCGCAACCTCAAAATCGCTAAAGTAGAATTTTTCGGTGCCTATTATTTGGTAGTCTTCGTGGCCCTTGCCGGCGATTATGAGAGCGTCGTCGGGTTTTAGGGCTTTTATGGCGGTGAAAATGGCGTCGCGTCGGTTTTGTATTATTTCGTAGGTGACGGGGGTTTGGGCTATGCCTGTTTCTATTTGCGCCAGGATGTCGGAGGGGTCTTCGGTGCGGGGATTGTCGGAGGTTAGGTAGCAGTAGTCGGATAACTCGCCTGCGATTTTGCCCATTATGGAGCGTTTGTCCCTGTCGCGATCGCCGCCGCAACCGAAAAGTGTGTAGATTCGCCCGCCTTTGCTAACGCATTCGCGAACGGCGGTGATTATGTTTTTTAATCCGTCGGGCGAATGTGCGTAATCAATAAAGACGTTTAAGCCGAGCGTGTTTGGAACGGATTGTATGCGTCCCGGTACGCCCGACAGCCCCGCGTTAAATGCGTGCTGAATGTTATCGCGAGAAATGCCCAAAGCCTGCGCAACGCCGATTGCCGCAAGGGAGTTGTATACGTTAAACCGCCCCTGATTGTTTAAAACGAAGCGACGAAGGCCGTGCGGCTCCTGCAAATCAAAGGTGGTTTGCCCGCAAAATTCAATATGTAGTGCGCGTAAATCGCACGCGTTTTCTATGCCGTATGTCAGAAAAGGGTCGTCGCCGTGGAACGCCAGCATTGTTTCCGTCGACGCATCGTCTGCGTTTACAACGGCGAATCGGCTTTGCGAAAAAAGCCGCGCCTTCGCCTCGCGGTAATTGTCCATCGTGCCGTGAAAATCGAGATGATCCTGTGTCAAATTTGTAAAAACGCCGACGTCGAAAACCAAGCCTTCCATTTTATGCAGCGCGAGCGCGTGTGACGAAACTTCCATAACAACGTCCTGCACGCCGTCGGCAAGCATTTGCGCAAAAATTTTGTGAAGCTCGGGCGGGTCGGGGGTTGTGGAGGTCGCGAAGGGAATATTGAGTGGGATACCGTTTGCGGTGATGCAAACCGTGCCGATCAGGCCGGTTTTTCTGCCGCATTTTCGCAAGAGATCGTCGATGAAAAACGTGGTGGTGGTTTTGCCGTTTGTGCCGGTCACGCCGATTAGGCGCATTTTTTCCGCAGGATTGCCATAAAAATTAGCCGAAACCCGAGCCATAGCCTCCCGAGTATTTGACACCGATATTACTGTGGGGGATTTTTTTGAATTCGTCTCGAAGCCGGATTCGCTTTCGAGGGGCTTTACATATTCACTGTCCACTATGATTGCGGCTGCGCCGCGTCTGACTGCCGCGTCGGCAAAAACGTGTCCGTCGAAATTTTCGCCGCGCAAGCATATAAACAACGCGCCCGGTTTAACCGCCCGCGAATCGTGTGTTATATGCGTTATTTCCGTTTCGCCCGAAAACTCGTGAGACAACAGCGGAACATTTTTAAGTAAACGGTCAAGCCTCATTCGCTCAACTCCCGGTAATTACGATATGCTTAAGTATTGCCACTTTTTACATCATATTAAACCGCACGCGCTTGTATGTATCTATTCTATAAGCGTCGCCAAAATTTTTTGGTAAATCGCTTTGTAGTTCGCGTTCCAATTTGACTGAATGTGCTTGGCTTGCTCGCGGGTAACTACAGGGACTTGGATTTCCATAAGCATGTTGCCGCGGCGGTCGTCCAGGATGTTGCATTTTACGATATACTCGTCGTTTTCGACGTTCGGAAAATAATGCGCGGAACGCTCAAAACTCTTGCGAATTTTGCCGCGATTATCGTCGATATATTTTATTATCATGTTGCGAACAGGGCGCGGGATTTGATTTTTTAAAAGATCGAGGTTCGCAAGCCCGCTTTCCGTAAGAGAATAACTGGTCGTGGATTCGTCCTGCATGTCCTCGCGGGTTGACTCAAGAAACCCGCGCACAACCATGTCGGTCAAATTTTCCCCAAGCGTAAAATGGTTCATAATGTCCTTTTCAACAACAAAATCCGTAATTTGCGCACGCCGCATCGGCAAATCCATCATGTGTATCAAAAACAGCAACAGCAGTTTGTTCTCTGCGTCCTTATACTCCAGCGTAATCGGCATACTAATTCACCGCGTAACCGCCGCGCACCATTATCCACGACTCCGACAAGAAAATAACGCCGCGTCCGTCGGTGGCGGGGATTATAAGAAGGTGGTTCAGCATGATGCTTTCGTTGTTCATTACGTCGCGCCCGTCGGTTATGTCGGGGATGCCGTTGATTTCGCCGGTAATGGCAACCGCGCTTCCGCCGCGCAGGATAAATTCCGTACCCGCGCTAAAGGTCAGCACCTGCCCCGCTTGCATATGAAGCACGGTAAACTCCTGTTCCTGCGGCATGTGCGGTCCGAAAGATATTTCGCCGCCCGGCGCGAGATTCAGCGCGTCGATTCGCGCATCGACGTATCTCATTAAATCCGTCATTAATCCGACGGCATCCGTGCCTGTAATTTCCGGGACGTGGGTTTGCGGAAATTGGGGCGTTTGCGGAAATTGTGGCATTTGCGGCGGGATGTGTTGTCCGCCTGTGGAAATTAAAACGCGAAGCTCGGCGATTTCCGCTTCAAGCTCCGCAATTCTCGCATTTAAAACGCGGCGCGTTATAAGTGGGTCATCGTCTGTGCCGGGCTGTGTCGCAAGTGCGGGAACCGCGAAATACGCGATAACAGCAACCGCGAAAACCAGCAGTGTACCCGCCGATACGCCTTTAAATGCCCGCTTGACCCGCTCGCGCAGGGTGTTATTTGTTTTCATTACATCAAACCTCCCAATATTTCTTCCATTTCAGCCTTAGTTTGCGCGTTATTAATCCTGCGCCGTGCCTCTGCCGACCCGGGCAAGCCTTTTGTGTACCATGATAAATGCTTGCGCATTTCGATTACATTTTCTGCATCGCGCAGGTGAAGACGTGCGGTTTCGATGATTTCCGTCTGAGTCGGCGGCGGCGGACAAACGCCCGTTTCAAGAAGCTTTTTTGTCCGCGAAAACAGCCACGGATTTCCGAGCGCGCCACGGGCAATCATTACTGCGTCGCAGATTTTAAGCCGCGAAACCGCTGTTTCCGGCGTAAAAATATCGCCGTTTCCGATTACAGGGATGCTAACGGCGGCTTTAACTTCGGCAATGGCGTCCCAATCGGCTTCGCCCGTGTAGAGTTGATCTCGCGTTCTGCCATGGACTGCTACCCACGCCGCGCCGCTTTCCTGCGCAACGCGTGCCATTTCCGGCGCGTTTGCCGTTTGCGGCGACCAGCCCTTACGAATCTTTACCGTAACCGGCCGCGACGACGCCTTCACCGCCGCTTCGATAAGCCGACCCGCAAGGGGAGGGTTTTTCATAAGAG
>WRHA01000118.1 GCA_009783395.1 Defluviitaleaceae bacterium | reverse complement strand
AGTCGCGTACATCCTCGGGTGACTCGGCGTACCAGCCGCGTGTTGTGTTATTGTCGTGCGTGCCGGTGTAGACGACGGTGCGGCAATCGCCGTAATTATGCGGCATGTGTGTGCTTTTTCCGTCGGGTTGGAATGCGAAATGCAATACACGCATCCCCGGCAAATCAAGCCCTGTTCGAAGTTTGTTTACGGCCTCGGTTATTTCGCCCAAATCTTCGGCGATAATCGGCAGGTTTCCGAGCTTCTTTTTTAATGCCGTGAAAAGTGCTTTGCCCGGCCCCTTTTGCCACTTGCCGTTTATTGCGGTTTCCTCATCTGCGGGAACTGCCCAATAGGATTCAAAGCCGCGGAAATGGTCGATTCTTGCGATGTCAACCATCGAAAGCACCGCTTCAACCCTCGAAATCCACCAAGCGTAATCCTCATTTTTGTGCGCGTCCCAGTCGTAGAGCGGATTGCCCCAAAGTTGACCGGTTTCGGCAAAATAATCGGGAGGAACGCCCGCGACCGCAGTAGGGCGGCCTTTTTTGTCGAGCATGTAAAGCTCAGGCGAAGCCCAAACGTCGGCAGAGTCACCCGCCACAAAAATCGGTATATCGCCGATAATCGAAATCCCCGCCTTGTTCGCATACGATTTAAGAGCGTCCCATTGACGGAAAAATTCGTATTGTAAAAACTTGCAAAAGTCTATCGAGTCGATCAGAACCTTTTTCATCTCGGCAAGAGCGGTCGTTTCGCGAAGGGCAAGGCTTGGCGTCCATTCATACCACGGTTTGCCTCCGAAATGTTCCTTGAGTGCGTAGAAAAGCGCGTAATCTTCGAGCCATTTGTGTTTTGTGCAAAACTTTGTGAGCTTGGTTTTTTGCGCCGTGGTTGCGCCGGCCTTAAAATACGCAAACGCTTTTTTGTACAGGCTCATCTTGTACTCAATCACGCCGCCGAAATCAACCGCTCGCGGGTCAAACGCGGGTTTGTCCGATAAATCTGCCTCGAAAAGCCAGCCCTCTTTACGAAGCTCGTCGGGGCTGATTAGCAGAAAATTGCCCGCAAACGTAGAAAAACTTTGGTATGGTGAATCGCCGAAACCCGTGGGCCCGAGCGGCAACACCTGCCAAAGTTTTTGGTTTGATTTTTGCAAAAAGTCAATAAAATCATACGCGCCCGCGCCCAAATCCCCGATGCCATATGGCGACGGAAACGACGTCGGATGCGCAAGCACGCCGCTTGCACGCGAGTTTTTTTCAAAACGCGGATTGTTTAAATTTTCAAACATATGCGTCCCCTCCCTTTTTCCAATTTTAGCACAGTGTAAAAAAAAACGCACGAAAAAAATCGGTGCGGGTAGTGACACTACCCGCACCAATCAAAAAAACTCTCTTGCGAGGCTTTGCTTCGCGGTATATAATTGCACCTATGAAAAAATACATTCCCGACTATATGCTCCCTGCTTTTTCGATAAATGGCGTCCCGACAGACGGTCTGCATTTCGCAATCCACACAGACATGACCCCGGGCGGAGATTTTTCCGACACATACGTCGCAGTTGATAACGAAAACTTGTACGTTTTATATGGTATCGAGCGCGTTGTAAACGTTAGGGATTCGCGGCGGCTCGTTGCGCAATATGACACGCACGAACCCGTCATTAAATTTCCGCTTGCCGAGCTGGGAGAGCTTAAAACAGAAACGCTTATTTCGACATGCCGCCTGGTTGCATCCAACGATGCCGACGAAAAGCGGCTTATTTTGCTGTTTTCGCTTACGCATCAAAGCTTCGTTGAGCGACTTATTCGCGTTATCAAAAATATTCGCAAAAATGATGCTCCACTACACGAAATTCGCCTTGAAGACGCGCTGTTTTGCGATAAATGCGGTACGCGCTACCCGGAGCCGGAGCGCGCACTTTGCCCGGATTGCACGGACAAGATGAGCATTTTTTTGCGACTTTTGGGTTTTTTCCGCTTTTATAAAGGCAAGGTGGCGGCATGTACGATTGTTATGTTCCTTATCACAATTACGCAAATCCTTGCTCCGTATGTCGGCACCCGAATGTTTATCGACGAAGTGCTTAACTACGACGGACGTTTTTTTGGGATGATTGGCGCGATTGTGCTTGTTGTGGTTGCCGTGCGTGTTTTTGCGACGCTTTTGCAGATGCTTTATCAGGTCGTTTTGGCCAAAACTATGCCGTGGATTATTTACGACCTGCAACTTCGCATTTTTGAGGCGATGCAGCGGCTTTCCGTTTCATTTTATACATCGAAGCGCACGGGTTCGCTAATGAACCGTATCAGCCGCGATGCGCGTAATATTTATTGGTTTTTCGTAGACGGTTTGCCGTTTATTTTGCTGAACTCGATAATCTTCATCGGGATTTTTATAATGATGCTTGCGCTGGAGTGGCGGCTCGCGCTGGTTTCTATTGTAATGGTGCCGTGTGCGATTGCGATGTTTTGGGTGTTGTTTAAGTATTTTCGGGCGTTTTGGCATAAATGGTGGGTCGTGAATTCGCAGATGAACAATATGGTTTCCGACAGCGTAAACGGCCAGCGCGTAATAAAAGCGTTTGCACGCGAAGGCGCGGAAAGCGAACGCTTTTCCGAACAATCCGACCGTCAGGCAAAGGTTCAGATTGCCGAAGCAAATCTCGCTTGGACGGCATTTCCGCTAATCTACTTATTCATCTTCTGTGCGCAGGTCGCGATAACTGCACTGGGTGCAATGATGGTTATTAACGACGAAATCACACTCGGTACTTTTCTTGCATTTCAGGCGTATTTCGGAATGCTGTACGGCCCTCTTCAATTTATGTCGTCGGTCAGCAACTGGTGGGCGCGATGCGTTGATGCGGCACAGCGTGTTTTTGAGGTAATCGACGCGAAATCCGACGTTGAAGAGCCGAAAAACCCGGTCGAAAATATGGAAATTCGCGGCGACATTCTCGTGAGGGACGTGTATTTTCAATACGAACCCGCCGTGCCGATTTTGCGCGGATTAAACATAGAAATCCCGGCGGGCAAATCGCTCGGTATCGTAGGCAAAACAGGCTCGGGCAAAACAACCCTCGCGAATCTGATCGCACGCCTTTATGACCCGAACGAGGGGCAAATCTTCATCGACGGTACAGACATTAAAAAAATCCCGCTTAACACGCTCCGCACAAGCATCGGGGTTGTGTCGCAGGATATTTATCTTTTCATCGGAAGCATAGCAGACAATATTCGATATGCTCGCCCCGACGCATCAATTGAAGAAGTTGTTTGGGCGGCAAAAATGGCATCGGCACACGATTTTATCGCAAACCTCCCCGATGCATACGAAACCCGCGTCGGCGCAGGCGGTCAGGATCTCTCCGGCGGAGAAAAGCAACGCCTGTCAATCGCCCGCACAATCATTCAAAATCCGAAAATTCTCATACTCGATGAAGCTACTGCCGCCATGGATACCGAAACCGAAGGCAAAATCCAAACAGCC
>WRHA01000117.1 GCA_009783395.1 Defluviitaleaceae bacterium | reverse complement strand
ACAGTTTTCATAAACCCCGCCGAAGCAACCGCCAAAGCCGCCGCCGCAAAAAGCCTCCCTCCCCCCGACACACCTCCCCAAACCTCTTACTACACAAGCGGCGACCCCGAAAAATTTTCAAAGCTGGCCCGAATAATTTTGGACGAAAATATCACCCCAAAAAAACTCGCCTCCTTCTAAAAAAGGAGGCGAATTTTTTTTATTTATTTGCAAAATAAAAATTAAAAAAACCCCTTCCGACCCTTATGTTTACCGGGCCGGCGGGGGTTTTTAAAATGACCAAATTCTTAGAATAGTTCCGCATATATGGGTATTTGTTCTCAAATATAATCGCCTTACAAAGACGAGCGACAAACAACAGGGCAAGCAAAATCTGTCGCACGCGCTTGAGTCCAAAACATGAAAGGAGGTGAAAACATGGCAGTCATCAACACACCGTTTGCCGCCCGTGTCAGATACGTAATCGGACCCGAAGGAAGGGCAGAAACCGTGCAAACACTCAGCCGCATCAATCCGACTTTGCAACCAAGCGAGTTGCTCCCGCTCAGGCAGGCACTCAATTTCATTCGTCCGATTGAAAGCCCGGCATCACGCGGCTACTTCACCGTGCAGGAAGAGCTTACGGAAGAGTAAGCGACAAAAAAATTACAGAAAGGAGGTGAAAATTTATGACAACAGCCCAACGCTTTGCTTTACGCTTCAGCACAGATATCGGACTTGTTTTGCGACTTTCGATTCCCCGTGCATACGCAGACAAGCCTCCCGCAGAAGTTGAATCAACCATGCGCGCGATGCTTGCAAACGGCATCATTCAAAATGCAAACAGAGGCGTAGCTTCCGATATTTACAGAGCGGATTTGGTTACCACCGTAACAAGACCGCTTGTTTAAGTCGGAAATGACGCAACAAAAATTCATAATAGAAAGGAGGAGTATCATGGAGCTATCGAGAGGCCTGGTTTTGCGCTATGACCCGTCGGGACAATTCACGTTTCGCCAGTTTGACCCTGCGGCAACAGACGAGCAATTACACGCTTTGGCACATCAATTAAACGCCTTCCAAGCGGATCCGGTTGACACAATTCTCAGAGTTCGCGTTTTTGCTTGCTAGAAAGCATCCTAATTCAAAACGAAAGGAGGTGAAATTGTGGAAATTCGCGATACAGTAGCTATGACGTTCAGAACGTCACTGGATAAGCGGCACTCGGTTCGATTCAATCAGCCGCGCGCAAGCATAACAAGATCCGTTTTGGATGTACCTATCCAATTGCTTACCAACGGTACTCAATATTTTGATGACGAAATCGGTTTGCTGACGGACTTCATCGAAGCCAAACACATCCATGTAACAACCCAAAGAATAGTTTAGCACGCCAAGCACGCCAAGCACGCCAAGCGTGCAATGGGAACCGAGGACATGTGGCGGTGGGCGGTGCGTTACGTCTCGAAGCCGGATTCGGTCTCGGGTTGCCAACAGGTTGCCAACAGTCAACAGTCAACAAAAAAACAGCCCTTGCGCGACAGGGGTTGTTTTTTTGTGTATAATTACGCGGAAAATTCATTTTTGAAGAGGGCGATTTTTTTGAAAAGATTGATTGCGTGTTTGGACACAATTGGGGGAAGGGTAACGAAAGGGGTGAAATTTTTCGACAATATTGACATTGCGCCGGCGGAAGAGATTGCGGAAAAAATGCAGAGCTTGCAAATCGATGAAATTATTTTTTTTGATGTGACTGCCAGCAATGAAAAACGCGGAACCGACCTTGCGACGATGAAAAAGGTTGCGGAAAAGGTTTCGATTCCGTTTATTGTTGGGGGCGGGATTCGAAACTTGGATGATATTCGTGCGGTGCTGAATATTGGGGCAGACAAGGTTAGTGTGGATTCTATTGCGGTGCGAAATCCTGATATTATTCGCGAGGCCGCGGCGGAGTTTGGCGGCGGAGCCGTTGTGCTTTCTACGCAGGTTAAGCGCGACGAGAATTTTCCAAGCGGATATCAAGTTTACATCGACGGTGCGCGGGTTGCTGCCGGGCTTGATGCGATTGAGTGGATTAAGCGCGGCGAGGAGCTTGGCGCAGGAGAAATTTGTGTAAACAGCATCGACCGTGACGGCGTTGCTACCGGCTATGACATCGAGCTTATGAAAAAGTGCGAGGCGGCGGTTTCTGTTCCGCTTATTGCTTCCGGCGGCGCGGGCAAACCCGAACACCTCTTAAGCGTGTTTACCCAAACAAACGCGTCGGCCGCCATTATTTCCAGTATGCTTTATTCGCCGCGTTTGCCGCGAAACTACACGCCGCTTGAGTTGAAGAAATATTTGACCGAAAACGGCGTTAAAACCACATAATGAGGAGGAGCTTTATGAAATCCAATTTTCACAAACCTTTGGTGACGCATATGTACACCGCAGACCCTTCGGTACACGTCTTTGACGGCAAGATTTACATTTACCCTTCACACGACCTTGAAAATGAGGGGCTTGATGACGGCAAGGGCGACCATTTTAAAATGGTGGATTACCATGTGTTTTCGATGGACGATGTTGGCGCGCCGCTTGTTGATCATGGACAGGTTTTGCATGTCAAGGATGTGCCTTGGGCAGAAAGCCGCATGTGGGATTGCGACGCCGCCGGCAAAAACGGAAAGTATTACTTGTACTTTCCCGCGCATGATAAAAACGGGGTTTTTCGGTTAGGTGTTGCTACTAGCGATAAGCCGTCGGGTCCGTTTAAGGCCGAGCCGAATTATATTCCCGGAAGCTACAGCATAGATCCGGCGATTTTTACCGACAGCGACAACGAATCCTATATGTATTTCGGCGGGCTTTGGGGCGGGCAACTTGAATGCTGGCAAACGGGCAAGTTCGTTCCTTTCGGCGGAGCAGCCGGCGAAAACGGCCCGAAAGGCGATGAGCCTGCGATGGGGCCGCGTTATGCAAAATTAAGCGACGACATGCTTTCGTTCAAGCATGAGCCTAAGGAAATTTTAATACTTGATGAAAACGGTGCGCCCATCAAAGCAAGCGACAACGACAGGCGATTCTTTGAAGCCCCGTGTGTGTACAAGTATACCAACGGCAAATATTATATGATTTATTCAACGGGCGACACACATTTTATCGCCTATGCCGAGAGCGAAAGCCCCACCGGTCCGTTTACCTACAAGGGCAAAGTTTTGGAGCCCGTTTCGGGCTGGACAAACCATGCTTACATCACCGAATTTAAGGGCAAGTGGTACTTATTCTATCACGACTGCGAGCTTTCAAACGGGGTTACGCCACTGCGAAACCTAAAATATACCGAGCTTGAAATCAGTCGAGACGGAGTTATTACAACCGTCAAGCCCTAGCACGCCGGCACGCCAAGCGTGCATTGGGCACCGTGGGCATGTGGTGGGGAGCGAAATGTTCGTCTCGAAGCCGGATGCGGTTTTCCGGATCTGCAAAAAAATCGGTGCGGG
>WRHA01000116.1 GCA_009783395.1 Defluviitaleaceae bacterium | reverse complement strand
GTTGGGGGGAATTCCGTGTGTGTTTCGTGCGGGGGTTGTTGCGGATATGCGAAAGATGTCCGTCGTTTGAAATGCGTGGGACGCCGCCGCGTATCCCGACGGTTGGTACACAAGATTAATTATTGTGTTATAGCTTTGCTCCTCAGAAAAATTTAATACAAATGTGTTGTTTGCCTGCGCTTCCAACGTGAACTCGGTGCCGCATCGTGACGACAGGTAGTTTTTTAAATGTTCCGAGGTGAGGGTTTGTGTTTCCGATGAAATCAAAAAAGCCGAATCAACGGCAACGCCGAAGTCCGTAGTGCTTAACGCTTCGATATTGATTCTTCCGAGCGCGGTTGGCGCAATCGGGAAGTAGTACCATTCCTCCGGCGGAACACCGAGCCTCGGCGGAACAAATGCGGGCTCCTCCGACGATCCGTACCCATTATCGGCGATATGGGGATAATCGCTGTCTTCTCGAGTTATCCCGATAATTATCGCGACGGAAATTACTGCAAGTACTAATCCCCCCGCCACGCTTGAAACAATTACCACAAGTTTTTTATCGTTTTTAGAAAGACTCTTCAGCTTAGACCACATGATTTTAACCTTCGCAGGGCATACAGCCGGTAAAAATTCGTCGCCCGCGTTCCTCTCGTTTATTTTAACAGAGCGCCAGCTTTACAATTTCCGGATTTGATGCGGCGGCAAGAGCGGTTTCGAGCGTGATTTCGCCGTTTTCTACGAGGCGAATGATCGATGCGTCCATGCCAACCATGCCGGATGTAGTGTTGATTACATTATCGATTTGTTGCGTTTTGGATTTGCGGATAAGATTGCGAATCTCTGTATTGACGTGCATGATTTCAAAGGCGGGCGTTAAACCGCCGCCTCTTTTTTTTTGAAGAAGCTGTTGGGAAACGACGGTTCGGAGAAGCATCGCGAGTTGTACGCGAGCCTGCTGTTGCTGGGTTGGCGGAAAAACATCTATGATGCGGTCGATTGTGTTTACCGCGCCGACTGTGTGCAGAGTTGAGATGATTAAATGCCCGGTTTCGGCGGCAGTCATTGCCGTTTTAATTGTCTCGTGGTCGCGCATTTCGGCCAAAAGCACAATGTCGGGGGCCTGTCGCAAACAGGAACGAAGCGCGGTTAAATATGAATCTGTATCCGTTGATATTTCTCGCTGGGAGATTAGGCTTTTGTTGTCGCGGTGCAGATGCTCGATAGGGTCTTCGAGTGTGATTATATGACAGTTTCGTTTCTTGTTTACCGCGTCGATTATACATGCCATTGTTGTTGTTTTTCCGCTGCCCGCCGGGCCGGTTACAAGAACAAGTCCGTGACGTTCGTTTGCGATTTTCATTACTTCTTCGGGGATGTTGAGGTCGTGGTAATCGGGTATATCGAACATTACTACGCGAATAACCGCCGCGTACGAGCCGCGTTGTTTGAATGCCGATACGCGAAATCGTGCCATTTCCGCCAATGTAATCGGAAAATCGTCGTCGCGGGTTGATTGTTTAATCGGCCGTTTCGCCAGTTTGTATAAACCATGCACAAGCTCTTCGGCTTCTGTCATGGTTATCGCCCTATCTCCGAGCCTCGTAATAACGCCATTGATTTTAAGCGAAAGTTGTCTTCCCGCGCCGATAAATATATCCGATGCGTTTTTTTCAACCGCAAGCTTTAAGATTTCCTGGATTGTCATAAAATCATCTCCTACGGTCATTATATTAAAACGGCACGCAATTCGCAAAAAGAAAATCGCCGTGATAGTATATCGGAAAAAAAGGGAGGAATTGCGATGAAGTACAAATTTTTGTTGCCGATTATTGCAGGAGTGTTGTTTTCGAGTTTTGCCGCTTGTTACGAACTGCCCTACGCCCCTTATGAAGCAATTTACGATGCAATTTACGAAACAGTTTATGAAGGACCGGACGAAGAACCGGAAATTGTCGGCGCGTTTCCGTTTTCGTTTTCTGCGGAAGATTTATATGGAAATGAAGTGACAGAGGCGGATTTGGGCGACAAAGAGGTGTTTTTTGTTTATCTTTGGGCGACGTGGTGCTTTTCGTGCGTACAAGGAATGCCGGGGCTTGCGGAGCTTTCCGGCGAATTTGGTGATCGCGTCGGGTTTATAACGCTTTTAAGCGATTTTGATAATGCCGCAAACGCCGCCGTGATAAAGCAAGACGCAGGAGCGGATTTTATTACTGTCAGCGCGAACCACGACGATTTTGCCGATTTGTTGCCCCTTTTGCAATCCGGCTTTGTGCCGACAAGCATTATTTTGGATCTCAACGGCGATGTTATCGGCGAGCAAATCGTCGGAGGCTCGACGCGAAGCTTGCGCACCGCGATTCGGGACGCGCTTAGCTGATGAAAAAAATATTTTACAAGTTGGTGCGGGTAGTGACACTACCCGCACCAATTCAAATTTTTTTATTTGCGGCGGGAGTTATTTTAATTGCGCTCGGCGTTCTTCGTGGCGAAATTGCGGAGATTTTTGAAAAGGGCGCGGTTGTTTGTATGCAGTGTATCGGGCTGGGATAGAGGCAAAAATATGCGGCGATTGATTATTCAGATCGGATTTTTTTTGTTGCAAAATCCGTTTTTGCGCAACTTTTTTTCCGGGCGGATTTATCAGGGCGAATTGAAGCGTTTTTGCACGCCGGGGCTTAATTGCTATTCCTGCCCGGCGGCGGCGTTTTCCTGTCCGATTGGTGCGGCGCAAATGTTTTTTGCAGGCGCGAGGCAGACGATAAGTTTGTATGTCGTGGGCTTTTTAATTTCCGTCGGCGTGGTTTTCGGCAAATTTATTTGCGGATATGTTTGTCCCTTCGGGCTGTTGCAGGATTTAATCTATCGAATACCAACGCCGAAAATAATTACGCCTTTGCGATTTTTAAAATATGTAAAATACGTGGTGCTTGCTCTTTTTGTCGTTGTTTTGCCTCTTACTGTTCGGCGGGGATTAACAGGCCTTGGCTTGCCGTGGTTTTGTGCCTATGTTTGCCCGTCGGGGACTGTTTTTGCCGCACTTCCGCTTTTGGCGGCAAACGATTTTTTGCGCGACCAAATCGGCGTGCAATTTTTTTTGAAGATAACAATCGCGGTTGTTTTGCTAATTCTTTCGGCTTTTGTGCTTCGTGTTTTTTGTCGCGTGCTTTGCCCGCTCGGCGCGATTTACGGGTGGTTTAACCGCATTGCGGTTCTAAGAATGCGTTGCGACAAAGAAAAATGCACCGCCTGCGGGCAGTGCAAAAATGCATGTCACATTAAAATTGAGCCGATTAAAAACGACCCCGAATGCTTCCGCTGTGGAAACTGCATCAAAGCCTGCGGGGAGAAAGCTTTAAAAATCAGGAACTGTCCGGAAATAACTTGACTGTTTGGGCGCAGGATTTTTGTCGCAATGCGAGGAGCAAAAACCGCCGCGACCCAGAGGGTCGCAAGGTTTT
>WRHA01000115.1 GCA_009783395.1 Defluviitaleaceae bacterium | reverse complement strand
GGCGTTTTACCCAATTGGGTAAATTCATGACCATCTGGAGGCAGTTTACGGCTTCGCCGTACTCTTGGATAGACGCGTTAATGTTTGACGCTTACAGATTTTCAACATCAACAGAAACCCCAACTTTGTCACGCAGTGTGATATCCAGCGGCTCTAGTGCGTATTTGGTATAATTGGGATTCATTACCTTCATGGGTGTGTTTATGAAAATGCAGGGTTTCAATGTGCAATAGGCGAACTCATAACCAATGTTTGACCAGTCAGTAATCAGAATGTCCGATGCAAAGATTGACTCGTTCCCTAAAAAATCCAGCTCGAATGTAATTGAATCATTAGCAAACTGTTCTTTCAGCGTATTGATACGCCCCGGAAACAAACGGATATACTGCGGATGTGGTCGCACAACAACATCGTATTTGTTTCCGCTAAGCGATTCGAGAATATCGTTAATGCAGACATCTAAAATATTATCTGCTTGCCACGATGGTGCGATCAGCAATCGTGGTTTTTCATTTCTACGCCCGCGCTGATTTTTATAAGAATCCACCAATTGGTCGTACAGACCATACCCTATTTTTACAAGCTTCTTTTTCGGAAGATTGGCAATTGATTCTCTTCTGCGAATTTCCGTCACTTGGTGCGGCCCGACGCAAAACAATGTACTGAAGTGGTCAAATGCTTTTTCTCTGTAAACAAGGTGCGTACTCGTCGGTCCGTGAAATGTATGGATATATTCGATATCATCGCGGACAATTGACCGCTTCATGTGAAAATTTTGCAAATCCGGCACAGTGGTAACCATAATGTCTGTTTGCAGCTTCAACATTAGCGAAATTGTTTTTTGTTGGCCGGCATAGTATGGGAACAACTGAACATGCTGAATGTCAAAAACAGCATCATTTGGGTCATTTGTCAGATAATGAACAGCAATATCCGAGTGTTTCAGTAAGTAATCAATGATGGTTTTGTAAAATTTATATTGACCGCTTGATATGGCATAAAACACTACCTGCTTTTTTGCGGTTTTGAAACGCAGAACATCGGCAGATTCTCTTTCTCGCAATGCCCGTTTTATCCGCTTATCTTCTAATATTTCTTGTTTTGTTTTACTCGTAGCTCGTATATGCACCAAAGCATCTTTTGCCAACTTTTTTGGCGGGTACATAAAATTAAGAAGAAGAACCACAGCAATTGCGGCTAAATTTCCAACAGTCCAATACAGGCCTACGCCAACAGGAAGCGCGAAAGCAAAGTATAGTGATAAGCACACGGTAAATATTGTTAGTCCCGTGTTTGTTCGCTTGCTTTGGCTTAATGCGCCGGGGCTAATTGCGTTCTGCACCATGCAAAAAATAAAAGCTGCCAGGCCGGAAACGAGCGGAACAATCAGTTCAATTGACGGATAACGAATTGAGGGTGTTGCGGTCAAATTTAATCCTAAAAATCGCAGTTCCCCATATATGGATTCCAATACTTGTAACTGGGGGGCAAAACCGCCTACACCATCGACTAACTGATCGATTGTATCGGCCGGCAAGCGAAGCATGTGCTGTAACGGATGATACATAACCTGCAAAATACCCATCACAAGGAACAACTGCACAACAAGGGGAACTATTCCAAGCAGAGGGCTGTACTTCTCCTTGGCAAATAATTCGTATTGCGCTTCGTTTATGCCTTCTTTGTCGCCGGCGAATCTTTGCTTGATGAGATATAGCGCAGGCTGTAATTGCAACAACCTTATAGAATTTCTATGCGCCAGCATCATTACAGGAAACAGGGGGATTTTTACAATGATGGCAAATGCAACAATTGCAAGCCCATAACTACCGAGAATCTGATACGCAAAATATATGACAAAACCTAAAGGTGTGCCCAGAATCGTATTGATGAAATCCACAAGCAAGCACCTCTTTTTTTATTGGTTTCTGATTTTAATGGGACAGGCGTCCGGTTTTTCGCTTTATCAAACTCCGCTTCGAAATGCTGTGCAGTGCATATCGGAGTGTGAAAATCGCCGCTGCAAGTTTTCCAAATCCAACGTGCCGATAGGTGAAGTAGGCCATTTTTGCGGAGGAGATTCGATTTGAGGATTTTGTGTTTTCGCCCAGGCGGTAGATTAGCAAAGGTTCGTTGAGGCCGTGGGCTTGGTGGGTGTTTTTTAGGATTTGTAGCCAGACGGCGTAGTCTTCGTGCATGAAGCCTTTCGGGAAGGGGATCATGCAGTCGCGACGCACCATGATGGATGAGCAGGACATAATGTTTCGGCGGAGGAGGTTTTTGTATGTGAATTTTTCTTCCGCTTCCAGGATATATTCAGAGGCTTGTCCCGCTGTGTTGATATAGGCAGTTGCCGTGAAGGAGATTTTTGCGTTTGTTTCCGTCATTTGGCGCAGTTGCTTTTCGAGCTTGCTTTCGTGCCAGATGTCATCGCTGTCTAAAAATGCCAAATATTCGCCGCTTGCGTGGGAGATGCCTTTGTTTCGGGAGGTGGCGATGCCTTGGTTTGTTTCGTTTGAAAGCACGCAAATTCTGTCGTCGTATTCTGCAAAGGCTTCGGCGATTTCGCCGGTTGCGTCGGTGGAGGCGTCGTTTATTACAATAAGCTCCCATGTGCTGTACGTTTGCGCAATTACGGACTCGATGCTTTCGCGGATCGTCGCTTCGGCGCAATACGCCGACATTATTATGCTGATCACATTTTTACTCATGTTGCGAATCTATCATAATTTTTGTCTGTTTACAAACCGCGATCTTTTTGCGCATATGTATGATATTATTGACAAAAACTTACGGGAGGGTTGCTTGTTATGGACAGAATTTTGGATTTGATTTCGCAAATGACACTTGAGGAAAAGATTTCGTTTATGCCGTCTAGGCATCCGGCGATTGAGAGGCTTGGATTGCCTGCGTTTTGGATTGGTGGTGAGGGGGCGCATGGGCTTGTTGTGCGAGAGGGCGGCGAGGCCACGGTTTTTCCGCAACCATTTGGGCTAAGCATGACTTGGAACAAGGGTCTAATGCGAAAAATCGGCGAGGTAATCGGAAACGAGGCGCGGGTGTATTTCAATAAAGAGGGACGCAAAAAATTTATGACGCTGTTTTTCCCTACAATTGACATGGAGCGCGATCCGCGATGGGGGCGAAACGAGGAAGCCTATGGCGAATGCCCGTTTTTGGCGGGAAAACTGGCGGTTGAAATGATCAAAGGAACCCAGGGCGACGATGAATATTATTTAAAAATTGCAACAACGCCTAAGCATTTTTATGCAAACAACTACGAATACGCCCGCGCCCACTGCGATTCCGTGATAACGGACGAGCGGCTGAAACACGAATATTACCTAAAAGTGTTCGCGTATGCCTTTGAGGAGGGAAGGGCGGCGTCGCTGATGACGGCGTACAATAAGATGAACGGCGTACCG
>WRHA01000114.1 GCA_009783395.1 Defluviitaleaceae bacterium | reverse complement strand
CAGAAGAAACGCTTAATGAAATCGGCTTAAACATGACAACCTATGTAACTTCCAGCTTGAAGGCACTCGTTCGAGAACAGGGTGTACCTTTTGAATTGACAACAAAACAACGTGCAAACGAGAAATACCTGTCCAAGTTAGATGATGCATTTGAGAGCTTGGTGAGCAATGGCGGCTTCGAATATCTTGGCAAATCCGGGGACGGTAAGGCTGTATTTAACGACGTTCCGGCAAAGGCAAACGTATGAGGATAATATTTGCAAGCTCCGCTTTAAAAGAATACACGGCATGGGAAAAAGCCAGCCCAAAGACCGTTCAAAAAATAGACGAGCCAATTGAGAACATTCTGGAAAATGGTCTGAGCAAAGGTTTAGGAAAGCCAGAAAAGTTAAGGTACTACAAGAGTCCTGTGCGATTTTCCCGAGAGATAAATAAAGGAGACCGACTGGTCTATTTTTCAGATGGTCAAGCCCTCTTTATATTGTCGTGCAAAGGGCATTACGATGATAAATAAAAATGGCGCACTTATGGGCGTTCCCAAAATTGTAAACGACCGCACATTTGTGCCGCTTCGTTTCATTTCCGAATTCTTCGGCGCGACAGTAAATTGGGACGAAAGAGCGCGGAGTGTTGAAATTATTAAGTGACAATTACTGATTTTAAAACGGCTGTCAAAGAGTAATGCCTTTGACAGCCGTTTTTTTAGTCACAGCTTCAATTTGGCTATTTCATGCTCGGGGCGTGCGATATGTTCAAAAAGTCCCTTTTTTTCGTAATGCGCCACAAGCTTTTCCCATGCGTCAATGGCTTCTGCAAATCTTTCTAATCCTATAAATGTTCACACAATAATTGAAATCGCAAGCTAAGCATGGTAACATTTTCTAAATTTCATGCTTGGTGTCACGGTATGCTGGCAGAAACTATCGGGTCGGCAGAAGAAATTACGTCATTTTCGGCCCTGACGGTGATTTTCGAAAACCTGAATATCTTCTGCGAATTGTAAGAGATAGCTTGGAGCGCGGAATGCACCAAATCATATGATTTGGTAACGTTTTTTAATTGCTTATTTCAAAAACCCTTTATTTACATAACAGCCTCTTGAAGATTGACGAGCATGGGGGATTAAGAATGAACGCTACTTCGCAAGGGCATTTAGTAGGCAAGATAAATGAAGTACTGACAAGTAAAAAAGACTGCGTAATAAACATCGTCAACGACAAGCTAACCTTGTCGGTATTTTCGTTGCTTAGAGAAAACCTCCGCAATGTCAAAGAGATTAACTTCATAATTAGAGATACACGATTTTTGCCCGAATCCGAAGAAGTCGCCCGCGAGTTTGAAATCGGCATAAACCCCAAAGATATGCTGTTTAACCGGTATGACATAATAGAAAAGAATAAGCTGACCCACTATGCAACCGCTAAAGAGATGTTTGACTTCATCAAAAACCATGTGAATGTGCGGATAACGAAGCCTTATAACAACATTAGGGGAAATTTGCTGACTGTAAACGATGATTTTATGGTGCAGGGTTCGTCGTCGCTTGAATTGGGCAGTAAGGCCAAGCGTAGTCGCGGCGTAAACGTGGATTTTGACACGGTTCTTAACGACACAATGGATATATCCCAAATCGAAGGGGCTAATGTAAAATTTGAGCAGTTGTGGTATTCCAATGAAATCACTCGCGATTTTAAGGATGAATTACTTAAAACTTTGGGCTACGTCTACAAAGACCATGCACCGGAATTTTTGTATTATTTCACCCTAAACGAGATTTTTGGCAGTCAACTTGATTATGGCGTAGAGCGTTTTGAAAAAGATAACACCCATTTCAAAAAAACCGATA
Organism: Defluviitaleaceae bacterium; assembly: GCA_009783395.1. Taxonomy (GTDB): domain Bacteria; phylum Bacillota; class Clostridia; order Lachnospirales; family WQUN01; genus WQVC01. The sequence goes on along the minus strand of WRHA01000114.1, from coordinate 1,527 downwards.
TTTGGAACGCTTTGTTTGACTTCCAAAAGGACGCAGTTTTATCGGCAATCCAAAAAATCAATAAGTACAATGGTTGCATTATTGCCGATAGCGTGGGGCTTGGAAAAACATTTGAGGCTCTCGCCGTTATTAAATATTTTGAGCTTAGGCAAGATAACGTGCTGGTACTTACCCCGGTTAAACTATTCGATAACTGGAACGCTTTTAGAAACCCTTACAAAGACAATATCATAAACGATATTTTCAATTATAAAATCCTCTGCCATACAGACTTATCAAGACTTGGCGGTGAATCTCGAAGCGGCATAGACCTTGCCCGAATTGACTGGAGCAAGTTTGACCTTATTGTAATAGATGAAAGCCATAACTTCCGCAACCGTACCGAGCGCGAAGATGGTTTTACGCGCTATCAACGCTTGCTTGACGATTGTATAAGGAAAAACCAAAACACTAAGGTGCTGCTGTTATCGGCAACGCCTGTTAATAATTCCTTGACCGACTTGAAAAACCAAATCAGCCTTATAACAGGCGACTGTGACGATGCTTTTGCCGAGTACGGTATAGACAGCGTAGGGCGATTGCTTTTGCATACTCAATCCATGATTACATACTGGCATAAAAACCGCGACAGGGATAAACGGTCGCTTTTAGATGCCTTACCATACAGATTTTTTAAGCTGCTGGAAATGATGACTATTTCACGAAGCCGCAAACAGATAACATCCGGTTATGGTGGCGGCGACTTTAGCAAGTTTCCAAACAAGCTAAAACCCATAACCTACACACCTGATATTGATACAGAAGGTGAATTTTTGAATTTCAAGGAAACAAATGAAGTGCTTGAAAGCCTAAAAATGTCCGTATATTCGCCCATGAAGTACATCAAGGCCGAGCATAAGAAGTATTACAGCGAAAAATTTCAGACGGTGCATGGTGGCAAGGTTTTGTTTACCCAAGAAAACCGGGAGATTATTACTCTAACTCTGCACCGCTTCAACCTTTTCAAGCGGCTTGAAAGCTCTGCCTATGCTTTTGGGCAAACAATCGGGCGGCTTACAGAACGAATCCAAAAGGCAATAACCCAGCTTGAAACCGCCGGCGACAGGTTTATCGAAGTTGATGAGATGGACGCAGACGATGATTTCCTGGATTATAAATATGAAATAAACGTAAGCCATCTTAATGCGTCTGATTTTCTTGCAGACCTTTATTACGATAAAGAGATATTAGACAGGCTTAATATTGATATACAGGTCGTTTTAAGCGGAAAGCGTGATAGCAAACTGGAAACTTTGCGCGGCTTTGTAACCGACAAAATCCTGCTAACCCCCTATAACTCCGGCAATCGTAAAGTGTTGATTTTTTCTGCATTTGCAGACACAGCGGAGTATTTGTATTTTCAGCTGGAAAAGGAATTAAAACAGCTTGGCGTAAGCACGGCTTTTATAAGCGGCTCAAAACCGGTACGCTGCAACAATATGCTACAGCAAGAATATTCAAATTTGCTGAGGTCGTTTTCACCTGTTT
>WRHA01000113.1 GCA_009783395.1 Defluviitaleaceae bacterium | reverse complement strand
TTTTGGAAGGGATTGAGGAAGGGGATGTTGTGCTTGTGCGATAAGTGCGCCAATTTGAAATTTCTTTTCATTCCACTATTTTGTCTGCTGTTTTTTTCATGTTCGATCGAGGACGCATACGAAACCGGAACGTTTGACGCGGCGGTTTCCGAAGGCTTTTTGATGGCACTCGACGATATTGAAGATGTTGCCGCCGGGAGATTGCCGAATCCCGTTGCGGTACAGTATCGCCCGATGTTCGGCAGACCACGCCCAACCGTAACTGTAAGTTTCATAATTTTCGAAGAATTGTCCTTTCGGCAAGCAGACAGGGTTTTTAACGACTTATATGTTGAGCCGGGTCAATTTGTGCGCGAGGGCGACGTGATTGCGTCGGCGCATCGCGATAATACGGAAATTTTTGTACAGCGGCATCTGCGCGCGGTGGATGAGCTGGCACGGTTTGAAGAAGATTTTGAAATTGGTCGCGACCGACGTCAAATCGAAATTGAAGATAAACGCGACGAGCTTGAATCGGCCGCCCGTGATTGGGATCGCATATCAATGGAATTGGCAATTTTGCAAATCTCGTACGACGATTTTGTGCGCGACTCACAGCGTGCAATTAGCAATAAACGCCGCGACATCGCGGAAACGGAAACCCTTATGGCCGACGAATTTATCACCGCGCCCTTTGACGGACTTGTGATTCACGTCGACAGGACTATCAGACCCGACGTTGACGTTGATGACGGACAAATTTTGGCGATTGTTGCGGATGTAAGCTCGATGGTTTTGATTACTCGGGGCGATATGCATATTATCCGCTACGACGACATTGTTCCCGTAACCTTTGCCGACCATCAATTCCTCACCCGCGTCGCAAACGATCCGTTTGCGGCAGGTGTACGCGAAACCGAATGGTTTTTGCTAAAACCGTTTGATATGGAAATTTTGCCGCAAATTTTTGCGGAGTTTGAATACGACTGGGAAGCGTTTCGAAATAATCCGATGCGCGTTGCACATCCCCAATGGAATATGTTCGGCGAAGGCATTTGGATCCGCAGCGAAGCTGTTTTTCACGAAACCGTTCGCGGCGAGGTTGCCATCCCGGGTATGCCCAATCCGACACGCACATTTGTAATGGTGTACGAAAACGGCGTTTTCGGGCGGCGAATTGTCACGCTTTCGCCCTATGCTACGGGGGGGTATGTGCATGTTGTTTCGGGGCTTGTGCCGGGGGAAATTGTCGCGGATGCAGGGTCGCAGGATCCGCGGGGATATGCCGGTGATGACGACCCGGACTCGCATGAATTTTTGGGATTTATGACCGCAGCAGACTTGGATGAGTCGGCGCGCCGAATGCAAGCAGAACCCATATTTGACGAAATATCACCCGATGAGGGTGCCCACATAAGACCTGATGATGATGATGACATCGAGGTGTGGATCGCCGTTGATGTGGAGGTGGTTGGCCATGATTAGTTTTCTTTTCCGAAAGATGCGCAAAAATAAATGGCTGATGATGTGCTTGATTATCGGCAATATTTTACTGATTGGCATTGCGGCGGCGACGCCGATGTATTCGATGGCGACGGTTACGCGAATGCTTCATCAGTCCATGCGTCTGCGCCAGGCGAACGAAAATGTTTTTCCCGCGCAGTCGCAGCTTGCGTTCCATTTTGAATACACGCATCCGGATTTTTGGGTTTCGGCATATGAGGCCACGCATGAACGCGTTTTGGGCGAAATGCTTGAAACGCTTAAAATTCCGGCCACGCAAACCGTGCGTACATATCGTATGGGAAGCTGGATTCTTGAGCCGGTAGTTGTGCGTGATGTGCGGCCGTTTCCGCGATCCGTAAATTTATTTGCCACTCAGGATTTGGCGGAAAATATCGCCCTGACACATGGCCGAATGCCTGCCTCACAACCCGTGATGACAACGGTCGAATACTACGATGACGAGGGAATTTTCCGCCGAAAAGAGGCCGAGGTATTTGAGGCAATTGCAATGGATGTGGGGCTTTTTCGTCAAAACCTGCTATACGACGAACTGCTTCAGGTACGTAATGTGTATGATTGGCGCGAAGGCGATGAGTTTATTTATTTGCGCGTTGTCGGCATCTTTGATATGCCGGACGAGGCACTGCCGTTTTGGGCGATAATTGACTTTAATCCGATAAACACGGTTGTTTTTTGCGAAAATCTTGTTCGCAATCGGCTTATTGAAAATTATCATCCCTCGTACGCAATTACGGCAACATGGCACACCGTTCACGATTTTTCCGAAATGCGCGGCGACAGCATCGCCGACTATCTCGCAGGCATAGTCGAAAATCGTGAGCGTTTTCACGCCACGAATCGGCGATTTACGCAAAATTACTACGAGCTTCTGCGGGAACACGAAGCCCGTGCGGCGGAATTTAATTTGACGATTATCGTGTTGCAATTGCCGCTTTACGCGCTTTTGGCGTTTTATATGTACGTTGTTAGTCGAAAAATTTTACAGCAGGAACAGAATGATATTTCCGTTTTGAAAAGTCGCGGCGCAAGTCGTTTTCAGATTTTTGGGCTGTATGTTGGGCAGGGGCTTATTATCGGCGGGGTGTCGTTCCCGGTCGGGATTTTATTTGGTGTGGCGGTATGTCGCGTTCTCGGCGCATCGGCGGGATTTTTGGAGATCATGGGACGGACGGAGCTTGTTATTCACATTTCGACTGAGGCAATTTTGTTCGGCGTGGGGGCGGCGTTATTCTCGTTTCTTGCGATGATTTTGCCGGTTATCCGATTCTCTCGCATTGGCATTGTTGAACATAAACTGAACAAATCCGGCAAGCCGAGAAAATCGCTTTGGCAGCGGTATTTCCTCGATGTTGTCTGCCTCGGTATCGCGCTTTACGGGCTGTACAATTTCAATTTGCAACAGGATTTCGCACGGGGCGATTTTGTTGACCCCACACTTTTTGTTCTGTCTACGCTGTTTATGCTTGGCGCAGGGCTTTTTTGTTTGCGCGTGTTTCCATATATCATAAAGCTTGTGTTTTGGCTGGGGCGGCGATTTATGCCGATTTCTCTGTACACTGCGATTATTCGCGTGGCACGCTCCGTCGGCGAGGAGCAGTTCATTATGATTTTCCTCGTTTTCACGATGTCAATCGGAATTTTTTCCGCACAGGCCGCTCGTACGATAAATTTAAATGCGGAACATGAAATACTTTATCTCGGCGGTGCGGATTTGATTTTTGCCGAAACATGGCAACACAATGGCGGCATGGTTGCGATGGGCTTCGCCGACGAGTTGATTTTTACCGAGCCGAGTTTTGAGCGGTTTTTGCAGTTCGACGAAGCAGACTCGGTAACTCGTGTTTTGAATCGCCCTGCGATGATG
>WRHA01000112.1 GCA_009783395.1 Defluviitaleaceae bacterium | reverse complement strand
TGTATGCTTGGCGCGCTGGCTCGGATTTTTACGCCGTATTTGCTGCCGTGTTTGACGATGATTGGGGCTTCGAGCTTCATCTCGTCGGTGGCGGGAGTGACGATGCCGTAGCCTTTGCGGCGCACTTCTTCGAGGGCATGTTTTATCTTGTCGAATTCTTTTTTTGCCTCAGCGAGGACTTTTATGGTTGAAATGAGCTGGTATTCGCCGGCAATATCCATGCCTGTTGTTTCTGACAGGATTCGATAGAACAGGCCTTCGTCAACAGATAATTCGATATGAACCGTGCCTTCTCCCAGGGCGATTTTTTCGAGATGGGCTTTTTTGACGTGTTCGTTGTCCTCCAAAAATGTGACCTGAGTGCGCATTTCGCGGAGCTTTCCGATGTTTGAGACCATTTGTTTCACCGATGAAACAAAGCTTTGCTTTAGCCAGTGCTCCAGCGGCAGAGGCTCGATCCAGCGCGGATAATTTATGCGGATTTCACGCGCCGGAAACTCGTAAAGCACTCGCTCAATTACTGTGTTTATATCTTCGATTTTTAGCTGCGCACAGTTTAGTGCGATGACCGGAGCGGAATGTCTTTCCGCAAGCTCGTCGCGCAGCCTTTCCGTTTCGGGCGAAAACGGCGATTGCGAGTTTAAAATTACCACGAAGGGCTTATTGATGTGTTTCAGCTCGCGAATCACGCGCTCTTCGGCGTCGATGTAGTCCTCACGCGGAATTTCTGCAACAGAGCCGTCCGTTGTGACAACTATGCCGATAGTGGAATGGTCGTTAATTACCTTTTTTGTACCCATTTCGGCGGCTTCCGCGAACGCCATTTTCTCTTCGCTCCACGGCGTCGAAACCATGCGCGGACGCGTATCTCCGTTTTCGCCATCCATATGCCCAAGTGCGCCCGGCACAAGATAACCCACGCAATCAATCATACGCACTTTGAACGTCGCCGCATCATCGAGTGCGATTTCGACGGCCTCGTTTGGTACAAATTTCGGCTCCGTTGTCATGATTGTGCGCCCCGCCGCACTTTGAGGCAGTTCATCGGTCGCACGTTCGCGCCCATAGCCGTCCTCGATGTTTGGAATCACAAGCAAGTCCATAAATCGCTTAATAAATGTAGATTTGCCCGTGCGAACCGGTCCAACAACGCCTATGTAGATGTCACCCTTCGTACGCTCGGCGATGTCGCGGTACAGGTTTTGGTAGTCCATAAAAAAATCTCCCTTCTGTAAACTGAAATTGTATTGATACAATATCATATGCATAAATGTAGGATTTATGATTTTCTGTTGTTTTAGAGAACAAAAAAATCGCTCTCGAACTTATCGGGCGATTATATGCTTGCTTTTTGGGCTATGCTGTCATTTTTCGTGGGATTCTTCTTTTTTGCCAAAATTGATGATCTTATTCGCTTGGTCTAATGTTTGTTGCGCACGTCTTAGTGCAAACTCGGCATCTTCTTTTACTATATCTATGTTTGTCATTTAATATCACTCCGTCTTTGAATATATGATACCCCAATAGATTTTTGTTTTGCCTATCTTCTTCAAATTCGGCATAAGTATATAACACTAAATCATAAGGTATCGGAAAACCGTCCGGAATTGCGCACATAGCATCAACAGCCATATCTTCACGCCGACTTGTTAATTTAGGAACTAAGACACATATGTCCAAATCAGAATTGTTGCTCTCTTCCCCTCTGGCATACGAGCCAAACAAAATCACGGTACATTCGGGATGCACTTGCTCAATAGAAAATGCGACCTCGCCTAAAAGCCCGGAAAGCCCGGCACTCGATTCTCTCATTTGTTCTTTAAATCTGATAGACATGCCGTCACGCTCCTCTTGCGTGTTTGGTTGACTATAGTGAAAACCCTGCACCATGTCAACGAAATTCGGAGGCCGCCTAAACTCACACGTCGACTTCTCCGTCCAAAAGCATATTTTCTACATACGACGGCAAATAAAACGCTCCTTTGTGGAGGTTTGTGTTGTAGTACTGCGTTTTTATGCCGAGCGCGTTCCATTTTTTTGCGTTTAGGTCGCGCAGCGGATGCAATCGCTTTGATGCAAAGCCGAAAAGCCAATGCCCCGACGGATATGTTGGAATATGGGCTTGGTACACGCGGCTTGTTTCAAAGCTCTGCACGATGCGCTTATGAACGCGGCGAACGATTTGCGCATCTTTTTCGTAAAACGGGCTTTCGTGCTGATTTATCAAAATGCCGTCATCGCGCAGTGCACGAAAACAGTTTCCGTAAAATTCCATGGAAAAAAGCCCCTCGCCCGGGCCGAAGGGGTCGGTTGAATCGACGATTATAATATCGTATTCGTTCTCGTGACTGCGCACGAATTTTAGGCCGTCTTCGTAAAAAATATTTACGCGCAAATCGTCAAAACCACATGACGTTGAGGGTAGAAATTCCTTGCATAGTCGCACGACTTCGCTGTCGATTTCCACAACGTCGATCTTTTTTATCTGTGTATATTTCGAAAGCTCGCGCATTGCGCCGCCGTCACCCGCTCCGATTACCAAAATATTTTCCGCTTGAGGATGCACCGCCATCGGCACATGCGTAATCATTTCGTGATAAATAAATTCGTCCTTTTCGCTAAGCATCATAAATCCGTCGAGTGTTAAAAATCGACCGAACTCCGGCGACTCGAACACCTCAACGCGCTGATACTTACTTTGCACACAGCAAAGCTGCCGTGTAACCTGGATTGATAATTTCACATGCGGTGTGTGCATTTCGCTAAACCATAACTCCATTTTTCTTCACTCCGGTTTCCTAATACAGTGTACTCCGCCTCTGTATCGCATAAAACCGCTAATCCGTCAAGAAGACCTTGACCAAATTTTTGAAATTTGCTAAACTTGTGCAAATCTTGATGAGGAGCGATGATTGAATGTGCATTCTTCTTATACAGCGAGACACAAACTACATTTTTTCCGACAACGTTTATTTTTAAATCTCCCATAATTCGGGGGATTTTTTTGTTGTCCGGATGCCCAACATCGAAAATCGCATCCGGCTTCGAGACGTAATGTCGATTACCGCCGGATGTCCACGGTGCTCACTGCACGCTTGGCGTGCAATAGGAGGGTTTATGAATAATTTGCAGGGTAGACACTTAATTGCGCCATTGGATTTAACGGTGGCGGAAATGGATGGGCTTTTCGAGCTTGCGGAGCGCATTATTGCCGCGCCGGAGAAGTACGCCGATGTGTGTAAGGGCATGTTGCTTGCGACGCTGTTTTATGAGCCGAGTACGCGAACGCGGCTTTCGTTCGAGGCGGCAATGTTGCGGCTGGGCGGGCGGGTAATCGGTTTTTCCGAGCCATCGTCAAGCTCT
>WRHA01000111.1 GCA_009783395.1 Defluviitaleaceae bacterium | reverse complement strand
TTTTACAGCAATTCTGTGGCTTCAAGCCACGCCCATAGAAATGTTACCACAAAAATTTCTGCCGCGAACATAAAAAACCGCCGACCACACGCTTTTTTTGTGCGGAAGTCGGCGGTTATGTTGTTGTTGTTCAAATTTCGATTTCAAGCCCTGAACGGAATAATACCGTGATATAATTTTCAAACACCGTCACTTTTTCCACCAACCGCCGCGCCAAAGTATCGTCATATTCAAGTAACGTGTGTTGGTGCTTTTTCAAGAATTCCGCCATGTCCTCCATGCGATGTTGCAGGGTATCTTGTGCCGATGCCCGCGACATTGCGTCCTGTTTCTGTTGTTGGAGTTTGATAATTTCATCAACCACTCCATCGTAGGCATCGTGATTATTCGAAAGTCGCACAAGTTCAAGTTGCAATTCTTCGAGTCTCTTTTGTATATCATCAAGATTTTCAGGCAGTTTTCCGACCACTGTCTCGATGTTTCGCAATAAAATTGTGTTGAACTTTTCGCGTTCGGTGATGGTTTGGTTTATTGTTTGCACAACTTTGTCATGCAGGTCGGCTTCTGCCATGGTTGGCGAAGCGCAGTCCGAGCCGCATTCTTCAAGGCGAGTAACGCATCGCCACACAATGCTTTTTTTGCCGCGATTGTTCCAGTGAACACGGCGGTAAATATCGCCGCACTCGCCGCAAAAAACTATGCTCGAAAGCGCGTACCGCGAAGAATACACGCGCTTGCCGCCGCGTGTTGAGTTTCGGAGGTTTGCACGGCGCGCCATTTCTTCCTGCACTTGCGAAAATAATTCTCTCGGAACTATGCCCTCATGACTATTCTCTACATAATACTGGGGAACTTCCCCGGTGTTTACTGCGCGCTTTTTGGAAAGAAAGTCTATGGTGTAGGTCTTGGCAAGTAGCGCGTCACCAATATATTTTTCGTTTTGCAAAATTCGGCGGACGCTGCTTGCAGACCATTTTGTGCCTTTCGCACCTGTGCGCTTCCCGTCCGATTCAAGCCCTCTGCAAATTTGCAACAGGCTCTTGCCTTCCAAATATTCAAGATAGATGCGTTTTATGATTTCCGCTTCGCTCGGTTCGATTATCAAAACTTTTTTGTTTTTTTCATCACGCGCCGATGTGTAGCCTAAAAAGCGGTTGGTGTTTACCCTTATTTCGCCGTTTTGGTTGCGGAATGCAATCCCCATTTTAACATTTTCGCTTATGCTTTGGCTCTCTTGTTGCGCAAGGCTTGCCATGATGGTCAGCATAATTTCGCCCTTTGCGTCCATCGAATTGATATTTTCTTTTTCAAAAACGACGGGAATATTTTTTTCTTTGAGCTGGCGGATGTACTGCAAGCAATCCACGGTATTGCGGGCAAAGCGACTGATTGATTTTGTAATAACCATGTCGATGTTTCCTGCCATGCAATCGTCAATCATGCGCTGAAATTCCCTGCGTTTTTTTGCATTCGTGCCACTCAGCCCCTCGTCCGCATAGACACCCACAAATTTCCATTCGGGATTATTGTTGATGTAACGTGTGTAATGTTCCACCTGCACTTCGTAAGAAGATTCTTGGTCATCTGTGGAAACCCGCGCATACGCCGCGACACGAGTTTTTGCTTTCGCGCCGCTGTCATCAACCTGCTTTGTTTTTCTGCGCGCAGGAATTAAATTTATTTTTGTTTCAGCCATGATGGTTTTCCCCTCCCTTGAATTTTGGTTTCTGCCTTATTCCGCCTGGAACTACACCGTTTTTGCTTCTGCGAAACCAAATCAGCGGCGCATTTACATCAAGACCGCATTTGAAATGAACTATTGCTTCGCTGTTGGCATGGACGGTTATATTTGTTACGAACTCAGAAAAAATGCCGTCGTCGAAGGCAATTATGTTGTTTTTCGCAAGAAGATTGTGTAGCTTTTCCGCTTCGTGAAGCTCGGATGAGTCGGACATTTCCAGTGCGACTTTGTCCTCTTTATGGCGCGCGGCTTCGATGTCCAGTTCATTCATCTGCTCCTTAAACAAAGCGGGCGTCAGATACCCTTTTGACAAAAAGCCCGTAAGGTTCTGCGCCCGTTCTGCGTTGCACTGAATTAAATTTTCCAGTTCCGATATTTGCCGCTCTCGTTCGCCATCGTCTTGGCTTCGGAGATTTGCGATGTGTGATTTCAGCAGTACGTTTTCGTCTGTAGCCAACTTACGCATCGCTTCCACAAAAGCGGCGTGTATGCTTTCTTCTTGATAAAACGGCATGGAACACGCCTTCGCACCATACGTTCTTTTTGTGTCGCACCGCCAATCCACCGTTTGGCCGCAACTTTTACTTGGGCGCGAAAATCGCTTAAACAGCTTTCCGCAAGACGCACAGCGGATTTTGCCCGAAAGTGTGTATTTTTTTGAATATTTCAGACTGCCTTTTGCGGAGTTGACTGATTTACGGCGTTGTTCCAGAACTTCTTGCGCTCGTGCAAAATTTTCACGGCTGATAATCGCGGGATGATTGTTTTCGATATAAATTTGGTCTTCTTCGCCGCAGTTTACTTTCCGTTTGAAGTTGTACGACACAGTTTTTTGCAGGCAGGAATCTCCAATATATTTTTCGTTGACGAGAATGTTTTGGATGCTGCAACTGCTCCAGTTTCCGCTACATTTTTTCGGCGGAATGCCATCGGCATCCAATCCCTGCGCGATTTTATTCGTGCCTTTTCCCGCAATAAATTCAGCGTAAATGCGTTTTACCACATCTGCCTGTTCGGGAATCGGCACAAGGCTACCGTCTGCCAAAACGTAGCCATATGGTGCTTGGCTAAGTTTGTACGTTCCCGCTTCCATTTTTGCGCGGATACTCCATTTTGCATTTTCTGAAAGGGAAACGGATTCACTTTCCGCCAAGCTGCTCAACACCGACAAAAGTAATTCCCCGTCCATCGAGCCTGTGTGAATGCCCTCCCGCTCGAAATGGATAAATATGCCCATGTTGCGTAGCTTGCGCACAATTTTCAAACAGCCTGCTGTGTTTCGTGCAAAGCGGCTTATTGATTTTGTGATAATCAAATCCACTTTTCGCTGTTCGCAAGCACGGAGCAGGTCTTGAAGACCGCTTCTGTTTTCCATTTTCGTGCCGGTTAAGCCTTCGTCAAAATAAAGCCCGGCATATTCCCACTCACTGTTTGCCTTGATGTAATTTTCGTAGTGTCGCTTTTGATTATCGAGGCTGTTAAGTTGAGCTTCGGCATCCGTTGACACGCGGCAGTACGCCGCAGTGCGTATTTTTCGCACGGACGCGGGACTAATTGCGTTAATCTTTGTTATCGTGGGCATGGTTCACCTCCTCAAATTTGGGGG
>WRHA01000110.1 GCA_009783395.1 Defluviitaleaceae bacterium | reverse complement strand
AGGGGTTACGGGCGCACGCGGGGGAGAAACTCGCGGCGGCGGCGTTGGCTCGGGAACATATGGATGCCACGGTTCATGCCATGTTTGCGCATGGACTGTTAAGAACATTGAGCCGCTGACATCGGTAAAAACTGACCCGCCATTTGCATTCAAAGCGGTTAGGCGCAACTGCCACACACCGCCGCGATCATGGTGGGATAGCCCGCCGGGCAAAAATAAATTAATCGCAACCGAATACCCCTGCGCAAATCGGCTCGCGGGAATTACCCCGCTTCCTCCCGCGCCCCACCAAACCACGCCATTCCTAAGCCATTCATACCGCACGGAATAAAAATTCGGAGTGGATCCTGCCGAATGCTCCCGTGCCGCAAGTTGCGCATTAATCGCAAAGTGAAACGGGTTTTCAAACGGCACGGACATAAATGGCGGAACGCTTGAAAAAGTAAAACGCAAAAGCGCACCGTCCGAAATTGTGATGGAAAACTCACGGCTGTCGGTCGTGCCGTTCGCGCTTGTTGCTGTAAGCGTAAAGGGAAAAGTGCCGACTTGGGTTGGCGTTCCGGAAACAGTTACACTTCCTTCATGCGTATCGGAAACCGAAAGATTCAGTCCCGGCGGCAATGAACCGCCTGATACCGCCCATGTTATCGGCGACACACCTGTTGCAAATATATTTGCCGAATATGCTTGGCTAACCACGCCGTTCGGCAGTGCCGTTGTTGTAATCGCGACCGCAGACGGTTCACAGATACAAGGATATGCGTCACAATCGGGGCAATTACCATTACTGCTATCATTGCAAATGCAAGGACGTGTATTGCACTCGGCACACGGAATTGCCAAGCTCTGACTAATTAGCAAATTGCCGTAACCGGAAGCAAGCGCACCGCCCACCCATATAAGTAACCATGAATCTACCCACTCATCACCATCATAAGACATCACATCTATTTCAAAAGTGAAGTACCCCGTAGCATTAGAGGGAATACTTGTAAATCCCGAAATGTCATCCGGTGAATACTGAATACGTAAATCCATACGTTCTGCACCACTAATGGTCGCGTCAATCCGAACCGTTGCGTCAGACGAAACCCCACCTGCACTCGTTATATAATCAAACTGAGGATGGACGATTGAACCCGACGCATAATCCGTAGCAATTGTAATGTTGTACATATGACCGCTGCCGGTACCAATCAACCGCTCAATCGGAATGGTGACTTGCAGGGTTCGTGTTTGACCGCTTGCAGTAAACAAATCCCCGGATATTCGACCGCGAGGCACGCTCGGTGGCACAGAAGGGCGTGCCGACAAGTACATCGGCATAACCCCCGCCGCCAAAATCACCGCAAGCACCCAAGCCGCGAACCTTGCAAAAAACCTTTTCGATTTCCTCATCTTGAAAATCTCCTCTCAAAAATTTTTTATTTTTAAATTTTTTTTCCATTTTCTGCATTGCGTAATTATTGCGATTGCCGTAAAAACGGTTTATATTGTAGTCGTGTGCCGGAAATGACACGGAAGGAGTTGCCCATCATGGACAGTAGCGTAAAGTCGAAACTAGAAACATATGTGGAGCAAATTTCAAACGTGGACGGGGTTTTACAAATATATTTGTTCGGATCTTACGTTTACGGAACGCCGCATGAACATAGTGACCTTGATTTAATGGTGATCATCGACGATGTTCACAACACCATCCGAAAAGCCACGGAAATTAACATAAAGCTATCGGAAATAGGAGGTGCAAAACTGTGAAATATGCATATACTGCGGTATTTTCACCCGATGAAAACGGACGGTACAGCGTTGGTTTTCCTGATTTGCCCGGATGTCTAACTTGCGGGGATGATATGCCCGATGCCATATACATGGCGCAAGATGCGCTGTGCTTGTGGCTGTACGATATGGAGCAAAGCTGTGCGCCGATTCCAAATCCACAAAATCCTCGAGATATAAAGACGGCGGAAAAAGAATTTGCAAGCATCGTCGCCGTCGACACGGAAGACTATCGACGATTTTATGAAAACAAAACCATTAAACGATATTTGTCCATCCCCCTCTGGCTTGACGCTCGTGCGAAAGACGCGAACATCAACTTGTCGAGCTTTTTGCAACGTGCGTTGAAAGCGGAGTTGCAAATCACGGACTAAGAAGACATCTAAACCCGCACCACCACAACCGACGCATTATCCCTTGATTCATGTGTCTCAACTGTTTTGATCAAATGCTCCGCCGATTCGGCGGGGCTTTTTTGCGTGATGAGGATTTTTTTATCGACTGCGCGATAAAGACCGTCGGTGCAGAGGATGAATGTGTCGCCTCTTTTGATTCGCCCGCTTGTTGTAAAAATTTTTGGCTCGCTGTAAATGCCTAAACATCCCGTTAGTTTGTTTCGGTTCGGGTTTGCGCGGATTTCGGCGAGGGGTATTTTGCCTTCGCGCAGTTTTTCCGACGCCCAGGTTTGGTCTTCTGTTAAAACGGATGAGGTGCGGCGGAAGAATTTTTTTCGAATCAGATAAATTCGGCTGTCGCCGGTGTGGGCGATGGTGTAGGATTTTCCGCATATAAAAAGAAGAGAAAGGGTTGTGCCGAGGGTCTCGTTTTGTGCGCGTGCGTATGTGATGATTTCGCGGTTTATTGCGTCAAAAAGCGCGGAAAAATCCGGCGTATCCGACGAAGCGCGATTTGCCCACATGTTTGCCCACATATCGGTAACATGCGAAACCGCCATTTCTGCGGCGATATGCCCGTCGGAATACCCGCCCATTCCGTCTGCGACGCAAAACAGACCGCATGTTTTGCCCGAAATAATTTCGGTTTTTGCAAACATGCGGTCTTGGTTGCTTGGGCGCGACCCGATGCATGTTTGCATGGCGGCTTCAAGCATGTTCAAAAATCAGCTCTTTCTGATACAGGCGAATTCTATCGCCGTGGACAATTTTTGCAGATTGTCCGGGGGCAAGACGGTTTTCGTTCAAAAATGTGCCGCCGCTTGACCCTTTGTCAGTTAAATAATAGTCGCTTCCGTCAAAAACAATCGAGGCATGGATGCGACTTATGCCCTTGTCGGCGGCGGTGTTGCCTTCAAAACAATAGTCGGCTTCGTTGCGCTTGCGCCCCAAAACAAAGGAGTCCTTCGTAATCGGAATTTGGCAAATTCGCATCCCGCCGTCCATTTCGCATAAAACCGCCACGTTAAGCCCAATCGTGCTTGTGTCGGTTTGGCTTATCATTGTTTTCTCGTCGAAGTCCGCAAACGGGTCTTCGTAGTTTGCCGGCTCTTTGCTTCCGGACAAGCTGCTTATCAGGCGGCGGATAAAGCCGGCTTGCTTTACTTCTTG